>NZ_JAUBVX010000030.1:0-80365 GCF_036706065.1 Microcoleus sp. A2-C3
CACAAACGAACATAAATTTGATTTCCCAAAAATCCATCAGTACACCTATACATAGAAAATGATTTAGGATTGCTATAATATCATTTAATAATAACTCTGTGACGCATCCGCCCAACTCTTGCATCTGAGTGGCGACGCTTTTTAACCAGAGGGGATTGCCTTGGTAGCGGTGAATCAGTGCTGAGTAGTTGTCGATGTCTGCTAATCCATAATCTCTGAGGATTTCCCGTCCGGCGGCGATGTCTAAACCTTTGAGTTGTAACGTATTAATTTGTGTATTTTGGTTGTTAATTTGAGTAAGTTCTCTGGGTTGTTCCCAACCGATTAGCAGGAAGCAACTTTGATGGGATATTTTTTCTATTTTTTTGAATAAAGAGCGATATTCTTCGTATTCTGGTTGATATTTTCCCGCTAATTCGCCGCTGCTGAACAGGTTTTGAATGTCATCTAAGATTACTAAGCAGCGATGTTTTTGTAAATATTTAATTAGGGGTAATGCTTTCTGGTTGGTTGTCGGTGAGTCTTGCTTTTGGTACTGGGAGAAAAACTGGATTAGGTTGGCTTCAAATTCCGGGAGGGTGGGGGATGTGTCGAGGTTGCACCAAATGACGCATTCAAACTCGTGTTTGATTTGTTGGATGAGTTGTACTGCGAGTGTGGTTTTGCCGATGCCGCTGATGCCGGTGAGGGCTATGAGGCTGCTGTTTTGTTGTATAATCCAGTTTTTGAGGGTTTGGAGTTGTGGGGTGCGATCGTAGAAAGCACCTAGTTGCGGCATTTCGCTTAAGTCGTGATGGGATGTTTCTTGATTGGGTGGGTGTGGATTTGGTATGTTTGGCGGGTGTCTAGCTTCTCCACAGATGTTGAAACTACCTGTCACGTTTTGTGCAAAGTTTAAAACATTAGAGTTTTGTAACCTCTGCATTGCCGATCGAAAATTCGTTTTACTGACCTTTTCTCCTAACTCTTTTGAGAGTATCTGCCATAATTCCGATCCGATTTGCCTCACATTACTTTCAGAACAGTCAAATTCTTTGGCTATGTGCTTGTATGTCTCACGTTCTAAAGTGCCTTTTAGTACCGCTTCCTGTAAGTCGTCGAGGTGCTGACCCGTTTTCTCGAAGATTATGCGATCGGCGAAGTTTAACATTTCTTTGAGATTCATCGGCTCAAGAGGATGGGAAAGTTTTGTATACCATAGCACAGTTTTAGACATTGTAGTATATTTTTAGATATTTTAGTACATAACTAGACTTAAAGAGAGTGAAAGCAGGAGAAAGTTGTCGGCAAAATAGGACTTTTTGGGACTGGACAAAAGTTTTACTTTTAAGGAATAATGACAAGAGCATAAGCCCGTTTATTGTTTTTCATATCAGTGGAGGCGCAATCGCAAAATCATTAATCTTTTTTTGAAGTTTTTTTTAGTGTTATGTGTCGTTTTTTCATGTGAGGATTCAGGATGTTAATTGAGATCCTTGGGAAGGAAGACTACGCATCGAAAGTTGCCTCCTTCCTGAAAGAGCAGGGTATTCACAAAGTTATTGGGTTTTCTGGCGGTGCTGATGATAAATTGCAAGGTATTCCAGAAGATGATGATTTGCAGTTAAAGTATATAGCCTTCCGAAACACCTTTCACGATCGCTTGATATCCGATGCTCTAAAAATTTTACGGGGCTATAGAATAGCGATTTTGACGGGTGGAACCGAGGGTGGTATTCCAGAATTAGCGACTAAAAAAGCAAAAGAATATGGTTTCAAAACAATTGGTGTATTTCCTAGGAAGGGCAGAAAGTATGCTCTCGATTCCTCACTCCTTGATTTATCAATTTGTGTAGATCCCATGATCGGGGAAGCACGATGGGGAGATGAAGGTGCTACTTGGACATCTTTGATTGATGGAATGATAGTGATTGGTGGTAGCGCAGGGACGTTAACAGAGTGCGCTCACATTCAAAAAATTAATGAATCGATAATCAAAAATAATGAAATGCCCAAATATATTGTTGCTATCTACGGGACGGGTGGCACAGCAGAACAACTTCCACATCTGTGGGCTAAACCCCATGTGAGAAATGTATGTATGCCAATGAATCGTATATATACAGGTCGAGAAGCATCCCAGTTTCTTATCGAAAAACTGGCTTTAGATGACTACTTTGATCCAAGAATTCAACCAACACAACAAAACAAGGGAGAATCGATCTAATGGCTATTTCTGGATTTCCCGAATTTTTGCCTGGAGAGCAGATCACATTCAATCAGGTAATTGATGTTATCAAGAAAGGATTTGAACGGGCTGGTGCTGTACCTATCGAAACACCAGCAGTTGAGCGCATTGAAACCTTATCGACTGCCAAAGGCAACATCAGCAAGGAAGTGTATGGATTACGCAGACTAAAGGCTGAAGAAGGAGATGATGCTACAGATTTAGCCCTACATTTTGATCTCACTGTTCCCCTTGCTCGATACGTTGCAGAACACGCCAATGATCTTGCCTTTCCATTTCGGCGTTATCAAATTCAACCTGTATGGCGTGGTGAACGCGCTCAAGCAGGTCGCTATAGACAGTTTTATCAGTGTGACATTGATGTTATCGGAGACGAGGAATTGTCACTACTGAATGATGCAGAAATGCCTTTTATCATTTATCAAATATTTAAGGAATTGAATATTGGGCATTTTCAGATCAGGATCAACAACAGAAAAATCCTGCAAGGCTTCTTAACTCATGTTGGCGTTGATGAAGTAGACGTGCCAACTGTCATCGGTATTGTTGATGCATTGGAGAAAGTTGGAGTTATTCAAGTCACTGAGGATTTAACCAAAGCTGGTTTAAGTGCTACTGCTGTTAATTCTATTTTAGAGTTTTTCTCAAAGAAAGCATCTAGCGATGAATTGATAGACTACCTCAAATCCTTGAATATTGAAGGAGAATTTGCAACTGGTTTGAACGAACTCATTGCAGTTCTCGAAGGCATTGGTAACTTAGGAGTTCCAAGTGACTACTACGGTATCGATCTTTCAATGGTACGTGGTTTAGATTACTACACTGGCACAATATACGAGACACGGCTCACTGGTCAGGCGGGTATTGGTAGTATATGTAGTGGCGGCAGATATGACAATTTGGCTGCTAATTTCGCTACTAAAAAGTATCCAGGTGTAGGAATCTCAATTGGCTTGACAAGGCTTCTACCTAAACTCTTTGAACTTGGAGTCATTCAACCATCAAAACCAACTGTTACATCCGTTCTAGTCATGTCTCTCGAAACGGATAGACAACAAGATTATCTGAGAATTGGTGGACTCCTGCGAAATGCTGGTATCAATACTGAGGTGTATCTAGAAGATAAAAAGCTTGCTACACAAATGAAATATGCCAACAAGAAAGGGATTCCATTTGTCGTAATTATTGGGCAAGAAGAATTCGAGAGCAATACGGCTCTGATCCGAGATATGTCAAACGGAGAACAACAAAGTATTCAACTTGAACATCTAGTTTCAACTCTACAAACATTCCTAAGAAATGGTTAGGTTTAGCAGATGAGAAATTGGTTACTAGAAGAACTCAAATGTCCGATCTGTTACAGTCAGTTTTCTGTTGCTACTGATACTGTTCCAGTTAAGTACCAAGCCGATGAAAGTAATGAAATTGAGGAATCTCTACTTCAATGTACAGGGTGTCAAACTGAGTATCCCATTATCTGTGGGGTTGCGATAGTTGTTAAAGATTTTGCAACTTATATAAGTCAAAATTTCACTAAAATTACAAGCCTTGCTACTCAGCAAGGACTAAATATTAGTCAAGAAATGCTTGATTATTTTAGCTCAAAAAACTTAGACATCGCTGAAGCTACAAGTACGATCCCTCAATGGACAAACTCTCAAGCTATGCAGATATATCTAGCTGCACATTACGATAACTTGAGAAGTACTCTGTCTCGAAATCATCCATTTATAACTTTTCTGGAATCATATCAGACTCGTGACTTCTACTCAGTAGCAATCAATATGATCTCGTCCCATGCTCATCAGTTAAGACGTTCCTTGGACATTGGCTGTAGCGTTGGCGGGTTAACCTATCGTCTCGCCAATATGAGCGGGATCGTTTTCGGAATCGATCTTGCTTTTGAAGCTATTTTAACCGCAAGAAGAGTTTTACTGGGTTCACCAACTCCATTAAATCAGTATCGTTTACATCGACAAGGAGTAAATTTTGATAGACGTAATCTCGATTTAAATTTTTCCGAAGAATCTAAGGTCGAATTTTTAGTGGCATCAGCGTATAATCTTCCATTTTCCAGTAATTGTTTTGATCTTGTTAGCGTTGCAAATGTCGTTGATTGTGTTCCTGATCCGAGAACAATGATCGACTCAATCAGCCAATTCATTACTCAAAGTGGGTTTTTCTTCCATACAGATCCCTATGATTGGGAACTCAAAACCGCTCCCTGCCAAGAGTGGTTTGGTGGTCATTCAAATCTAAATCCAGAAGATTCAATTAGAGAATACTTAGAAAATTCTTGCAACATGAAAATCCTGAATGAAGAAGATGCAGTGACCTGGGTTTTAAGGATTCATGAACGTCAATTTCATATTTGGTTCAATCACTGTATTCTCGCTCAGGTGGCTTAATTATGAATAACTTTAGCTTTTATGACTTGCAACCTAAGATCAGCAATTTTCGAGATGAAGTCTTAGCAGGCTTAAGCAAGCAACAAAAACAAATCCCGCCAAAATTCTTCTATGATGACTATGGCTCCAAGATTTTTGATCAAATCTGTGAGTTAGAAGAGTACTACCCGACACGAACTGAATTTAGCATCTTGCAAGAGAATTGCTCAGAGATTGCCGATCAAA
Organism: Microcoleus sp. A2-C3; assembly: GCF_036706065.1. Classification (NCBI taxonomy): domain Bacteria; kingdom Bacillati; phylum Cyanobacteriota; class Cyanophyceae; order Oscillatoriales; family Microcoleaceae; genus Microcoleus; species Microcoleus sp. A2-C3. The sequence continues at coordinate 4,861 of NZ_JAUBVX010000030.1, forward strand.
TTGGAGAAAACTCTCTCATCATCGAGTACGGCAGTGGTAGTAGCCAAAAAATTTACCTCCTTCTGGATTCACTGAAGAAACCTTTGGCATATAAGCCAGTTGATATTTCAAGGGAGCATATGCTATCCGCATCCAAGACGATTGCAGATAAATATCAAGATATAAAAGTACTAGCAGTTTGTGCAGACTATACGACAGAAATGCTACTTCCTGATTATGATCACTCCTCTCTTAACAAGAAAGTGATCTTCTTCCCTGGCACTACCATGGGCAACTTAGAACCAGAGCAAGTACTACAACTTTTGAAGCGATCGGCAGCGATCGTAGGTTCAGGTGGTGGAATGCTAATTGGGGTTGATATAAAAAAAGATCCGCAAATTCTTCATGCTGCCTATAATGATGTAAAGGGTGTAACTGCTGCTTTCAATATGAATCTTCTATCTCGTATAAATAGAGAACTGGGGGCTGATTTTGATTTGAGAAATTTCTCTCACTATGCCTTTTTCAATCTCATAAAAAGTAGAATTGAGATGCATTTAGTGAGCTTAAAGGATCAAATTATTACCGTAGCAGATCGAAAATTTAAGTTTATAGACGGTGAAAGTATTTACACAGAAAGTTCTTACAAGTTTAGTATGGAGGGAATAAGAAAATTGTCTAAAGAGTGTGGATTTTATCTAGCTAAATCTTGGAGTGATAATGATAACTATTTCAATATTTATTATTTATCGGTGGATTAAGCTCATGAAAACACTACCAGGGGAATGGTTACCGAGAGAGAAATTCAAGTAACTGATAATCTTGCTAGTCAGATACATCATAAACTACTTGATAGCTTAAAAATCATAAACTGAAAACTTTTGAGATTGCTAAATGAAATATATTGATAAGATGATAAGTTTTTTACCTACTATTAATTATTTCATTGGTAAGAAGCTAGTAATTGACTGTGGTCACGCACCAATTTTTTATGACGGAGAAAGATTTTTTATTGGTAAGAATAAGCCGTCTGAAACAGAGATATTAACCTTAGAGATGGGGTTAATACTGAAACAATATTTAGAAAATCATGGAGTTTGTGATATTCAATTAAATATCTGTTTATCTGATACTAGGAAGTATATAAAAGATATATCCGCTCGCTCAGTTCTAAGAAACCTAATATCAGAGCAAACATTACCGAAGTTTTTTCCTAAAGACTACTCTGATCTATTGTTGCAGTATGGTTATACTGAACCTCCATTGATCACTTTACAATCTAAAAACAGTAATCTATTTACTCGTCAGCTAAAAAAGGTCAAAAAGAGAATTAGATCTGGAGATGATGCTAAAAACTCCTTTAATAACTCTAAATGTATATATTTAGTTAGTAGCGATGGAAACACTTTTGGCTTTACAAACGCTTTTCTGTTTGATTGCAGAACTGAAAACTCTCAGATGGGAGGAAGTTGGTGGTTAGATGAATCTATTGAGATACACCCATCAGATTTGTTTAATGCTCCATTTCTAAGGATAAAAAAAATGAAAGTGATTAACGTTTACAACAAGTATTCAGGAATTCTCTGCCCAGGTAGTTACTGTGGGCTATTACAAAACTTTGATAACAATTACAATCATATTTCTATCTACTGTAGAAAAGATGATGAAGCGATAGGAGAAAAAGTTTTAAGAGGTGTCATTTCTGCTTTTTCTTTTATTGATTTTTTTGATAGAAAATGCATTTAATTTACATTATCTAAGAATTTGAAGGATGTTGAATGTTCTTTTATTAACAATAACACTTTTCAACAAAATGATGATTACTCTGATCATTTCAACAAATCAAATTTATCTAATTTCTATAGGACTTTCTCATGATTTATTTTGACAATGCTTCCACAACAAAGCTTTCTAATAAGGTTTTGGATATATTTAATGATGTAGTAGAGAATCAATACGGGAATTCATCCAGTAAACATTTCTTAGGAAAGGAAGCTTACAAATTGCAAGAGGAAGGACGTTTAGAAATAGCAAAGATGCTAAATTGTGAATCATCATGCATTTATTTTACATCGGGAGCAACAGAAGCATCTAATATAATAATTCAAGGTTACTCGAAGTATTTGCTTCAAACTAAATCTCCAAGGAATGAAATACTTATTTCTCCAATAGAACATCCATGTGTGGCAAATACAGCTAAAGCAATGGAGTCGTTAGGCTTTCAGGTTCACTTTCTTCCAGTTAATGGGTATGGTGAAATTTGTTTCGATCAGCTTGATAGTTTATTGAGTAGTAAAACAGCTCTAGTTTCAGTTATGTCTGTCAACAATGAGATAGGTGTACATCAGGATATAAATAAGCTTGCAAAGATTGTAAAATCGAAGTCTCCAGAAACATTATTTCTCACAGATGTAGTTCAATCTGTTGGCAAACTACCTTTTACTATTGATTTATCCAAGGTTGATTCTTTCTTTATATCTGGGCACAAATTTGGTGCCCCAAAAGGTATTGGGTTATTTTACTTAAATGAAGGTTATAGAATTCTTCCGACAATTTTTGGAGGCGGACAAGAATCCAGCTACCGCCCTGGCACTAACAATAGTATTGGTGTCCATTTGCTGAAAACTGCTCTTGATGATGTTTTGAAAGACCAGTATATTAGCTATCAATACGTTTCAAACTTGAATAAAAAAGTAACCGAAGAACTCGACAACCATAAAATTATTTATCGCAGAATTGTTCCGTCCGATAAGTCATCTCCATATATACTTTCTATAGCTATACTTGGTCACTCTGCAGATTTTTTAGAAGCTGAGTTATCTGATATAGGAATTTGTGTTTCTACTAAATCTGCATGTAGTAGTCAATCTCATAAACAATCTAGGATTCTCAATGCCTTGCAAATTGACCCTTTAGTAGCAAATTCAACTCTTAGGCTATCTTTTTCTAGGGAAAACACACAAGAAGAAGTTGTATTCTTTGTCAGATCACTAGCTAAAATCATTGAAAATTCAAACGCCCAAAATTCTGTCTAGTGAGAGATATTCTTTTAGTCAGGTTGCAGAGCTACAATACTGGCGCGAGTCAGTTCAGTTTTTTACTCGATATTTGAAACATTGGAACTTAATTGATAACCCATCTGGTTCCCAATCTCTTTACTAATACTAGCAACAATCTGAGGTAACTTATGATTCCCAAAATTGATACTATCCCCCTATTTCAACTAGCTTCTGGCGATTATTTATCCATCAAGGTCTATAAGTTCTCTGGTGCTAGACGGGGCAAAAAAGTTTACCTACAAGCTAACTTACACGGCAATGAAATTGTAGGTAATGCTGTCATTAATCAATTAATTGAGTTTTTGATGACTCTTGAACCAGAAGTCTTAACGGGAGAAATTTGGCTGGTTCCAGTCTGTAATCCATTAGCGACAAACCAGCGTTCCCATCAGTTTGCTACAGGACGATTCAATGCCTATGATGGCAAAGATTGGAACCGAATCTACTGGGACTATAAAAAAGTTTGTCAGGATTTAGAAGAATTTGCCCAGTCACAACTCAATCTTGAGCCAGATATCATTAAGCAGAACTATCAGGAAAAAATTAAAACTAGCTTTGGGAAGCTTCAATCCAAAATTGATGCCACAAGTAGTGTACAACTTACCGATAAATATCGATATAAGGTGCAATCTCTCTGTTTAGATGCTGACTACTTGATCGATTTGCACAGTAACACTAATTATGGACTGGAATATTTGTATTACTTCCGCGATCGTGAAGAAAGTGCAAAGTTATTCTTACTCGAATATGGCATCATGTTTGATGATTATGATGGGGATGCTTTTGACGAAGCGTTTATGAAGCCTTGGCTGGCACTAGAGAACGTCTTATCTAAATTAGGGAAACAAATAAAATTTGATGTAGAGGCATACACCCTAGAACTGGGTACTGGAATGGAAATGAATCCAAACTCAGTTTCTAAGGGAGTTTGCGGAGTTAAGAACTACCTAGTTCAAAAAGGAATTCTCAATATAAAAAGCCTGCCCCCAGAAAAATCAATGCAACTCAATATGAGTTTTAGACCCTTAAGCCAAGTTGAAAAATACTGGTCTCCTGTAGGTGGCATGGTTCAATCCAGAGTGGCTCTTGGCACTTCGGTTCAGCAGGGGGATCTTCTCTATCAAGTTTTGAGCTTTGATAAGTCAGAGGAGTTCCCTACCGTTAAAAATATTCATTCAGACAGATGTGGATTGGTTTTTCATGTTTCGATTAACCAATCTGTCAATGAGGGTGAATTTGTTCTAGCAATTATGTAACTAGGAGAGGATTTTGATATGACTAGGATGTTTGCTTTGACTTAGTTGACACTCTTATTACCGAGCGCCAAATTACGCATAAATAGCGATCGCCCCTCACAGCAAATACCAAACACTGCGATGATTGTACGAATTGCGATCGCCCCACCAAGCATATTCCCTTAACCCTCGTATCACCCAACCTCTTTCTCCACCCACAATCCGAGCCATTTCCATCATCTCAAAGGGCGATGATTGCACAGAGGGCGTGAAGCGTAGCTATCCCGTAGGGCGATCGCCCAAGCAAGCAAACAAAGAGCGATCGCACCCCATATTAACTTTTATTTCAACTCACAAATACTTATCAGGTTTTAGTTTGGCGATTCATTTTTTATTTTCACCATTTCGTCCTAGATAGTAGAATAGAGCAGTAAGCTGGGCAATTGCCCACGTCCTAAAGCCGCTTGAGAGTAGAATATATCTATGAAGTTTCAGTGGGACTCAAACAAAGCCAGCAGCAATGCCAAAAAGCATGGTGTGTCTTTTGAAGAGGCTGTCACTGTCTTCGGAGATGCACTGGCTATGACAATTTCTGACCCTGACCACTCCGTAGGTGAGATCCGTCTTTTGACGATAGGTCAGTCGAACTTCCAACGTCTTTTGGTTGTTTCCCACACGGAACAAGAAGGTGAGGTGCGTTTAATCAGTGCTCGTTTAGCCACCCGACAGGAGAGAAGAAACTATGAGTCAGGAATCTGAAGAAACAGTCAATGACGAGATAAGACCTGAATATGATTTTTCAGGCGGTGTTCGTGGCAAATACTATGAAGCTTATACGCAATCCAGTAATGTGGTGATTCTCGATCCAGATGTAGCAGAGATATTTCGAGACTCAGCTTCTGTAAATGAAGCGTTGCGATTACTTGCGAAAATTGCCAAGTCTGTCACGGTCTAATTAACTATTTTAAAATTATGCTGATGAATCTGGTGACTGACATTTATGGCGATCGCCCATCTTCCATATTCGCTTAATCCTCGTGTCACCCAACCTCTGTTTCCACTGACAATCCGATCCATTTCCACCATTTCAAAGGGCGACGATCGCACACAGGGGCGTGAAGCGTAGCTAATCCTGTAGGTCGATCGCCCCAGCAAACAAAAGGGCGATCGCCCACAGAAATATAGAATATTGCCTAACTGAGTGTTTGTACCACCGAATTACCTGTAAGATTGGCATCAACTGTAGCTAATTTTAACCCATAGTAAATGGCTGTGGCGGCAATAAATCGGTCTCCGGGGTCTTGATGAGGTAGTGCAATCTGGCGACTTAAAATGGCAATAGCGTTATTCATTGGGGCTTCACGAGTTTCCAAGGTTTTCAAAGCTAAGTTAACCCATGTAACCGGATCTGGCTGTAAAGATATCCTTCCTTTTTCTGCAAGAATGAGCGTCTCCCAAATGCTAATTGGACTGAGCCAAAGTTCAGTATTAGGATCGGAAATAGCCGTTTGAAGTTGCAGCGATAGGCGTTCGTCGCCGAGTAAATACCAAAGCCAAATGTGGGTATCGAGTAAAAGTTTCATTCTAAAACCTCCCACAGTTCGGCGACAGGAGTAATTAAATCTCCTAATATTTCACCACTTCCTTTCATTGTGCCAAATCCTGGGCGTAGGGTTTGGGTAGTAGCAGGATAGATAATCACTAATGGTTTTCCTTCATGGATGATGGTGAGGGGGGTTTTGGTACGTTCGACTTCTATAAATAGAGTCTGGAGGGTTTGAGGTAATTCAGTCGTGGTAATTTGTGTCATTTTTTTAAAGTAAATATTTTCTAATGGTTCATGTCCGAGCCTGAGCAATCAGCATTCGATTTAACAGCCAACAAACCGGACATATTCAGCACTTTCTCCGACCAAATCTTTGTTTCTTGGGCCACCATCATTCGTTGTTCTGCATCCTCCCAAATCCTTGTCCAACGATACTGCCAGCAAGCTAACTGAACTTGTAATTCAACTAAGTCAGCGGCTATTTCTACCTCTGCATCAAGAGCCGTCCACTCAATAAATATCTTACTTTCTTGCAGCAAACCTTCAACCAGTTCGCCATTAGTTGAATTTTGACAGCGAGATTTAATTCGTGCCAAATTCGATGCTAAATTGCCCAAACGGATGGGCAGTTCGTCTCGCAAATAGCGTTCCTTTAAAGCATTCCAATCTCTCATAATCCTCCTAATAACTGTTGAACGATTTGAGCAACCAGTTCGCGAATAACCGGATCTTGAATTTCCATTGAGCGATTGTTCTGACGCGGACGGATATTGATTAGAGATTCATAACCTACTTCTTGCGTCAGCGGATACCAGTCTGCTTCTCAGATATCTACCTGCTTGCTCCCGTTTTCCAACAACAAAGCTTCGCAATCAGCGTGAAGTTCTCCACCACCTGTCAGAATTCGCCGTTCGATATCCACTGCCAGTTTAATATAACTGCCAAGGATTTCTAGCATTTCTTCAATTTGCTCTTGAGTCCCACGCTATTGAATCAGATAAATCATCCCTGAATCAGCTTTAGATTTAATATAACGCTTCAATATTATACAGGTTAGCTGTTTGTCAATATTTTATCCGATCGATCGCTCTGATGGGCGTAGGCGAAGCCGGCCGCATCCCCCTTTCATACATATTCCATTAACCCTCGTGTCACCCCAACCTCTATTTCCACTGACAATCCGATCCATTTCCACCCTCTCAAAGGGCGACGATCGCACTCAAGGGCGTGAAGCGTAGCTAATCCTGTAGGGCGATCGCCCTCCGCGGTACAATATCAGTGTAGCGATCGCGAGGCGAGACTATGCAAACCATCCTTTTAAGCCGCGCAGAAGTGGCACGGCGCGCCAGACAATTGTACGAAAACAGCATCCGCGAACAAGTCGAGATAGACGAAAACATCGGGAAGATGGTAATCATCGACTTTGAATCAGGAGACTACGAAGTAGATGAAACTGGGTTAAAAGCAGCCCGCAACCTGGGAGTAAAACATCCCAATGCTCGTCTATTCGGCATCCGTATTGGATACAATGTAGCTGTGTCATTCGGTGGAGTTATGGAGCGTGTATACAAATGATTTCGGGTATTGTGACTGATAGACACGTCACCGTCACTTTGACATTTATACTCCCCAACGGCTCAACCTTACCGATCGAATTTGTCATCGATACAGGATTCACAGGAGACCTTTGCTTGCCTCCAGAAGCCGTTTCATTATTAAGGCTACCTTTTATATTCGATCTTCCAGCAAATTTGGCAGATAACAGCGAGGTTTTACTGCCAGTCCATGAAGCGGTTGTCATCTGGGACGGGGAAGAACGGGAAGTTCGTGTGATTGCTACAGGAAGGCGACCATTGCTAGGAACTTCTCTGCTAGACGATCGAGAACTTGTGATTCAGTTCACCGAAGGCGGTTTAGTGACGATCGATGATTTGTAGTGCGTAGGCGATCGCCCTTTCCTACATATTCGCTTAACCCTCGTGTCACCCCAACCTCTATTTCCACCGACAATCCGATCCATTTCCACCATCTCAAAAAGCGCTGATTGCACTCAACGGCGTGAAGCGTAGCTATCCCGTAGGGCGATCGCCCAAGCAAACAAAAGGGCGATTCTTACTAAACTAATTGCCAGCGCCCAGAATCGAAACACCGCTGTATTGCTTGAACATTGAATCAGCACTCACAAGCGTCATATCCTCAATTTGAGCCTGAGCAATCAGCATTCTATCAAAGGGATCTCGATGATGTAATGGTAACGCAGTCGCTCGTAAAGCATGAGGCGCTCTAATTTCCAAATACTGCACACCTAACTGTACCATGCGACTAGAAATGTAGCTATCTATCGGTTCTGGCAGCGGCAACTTTCCGATCGCATTTTTTATACCTATTTCCCAAATACTAGCAACAGAAAACCACAATTTATTCATTTCCTTGGCAATATGGGCGATCGCCTCCTCATTCAATCGCTCTGGTTGGGCAAACCACCATAACCAACACTGCGTATCCAGCAAAAGTTTCACTTTTAATCCCCCTCGAATGCTGCCAAAATCTCTTTTGGTAAAGGATCGTTAAAGTCCTCGGGTACAATAAATCTCCCTCGATCTTGCCCTAAACTAGCTCGTCGATTGGATGAATTACGAAACGGAACCAACTTCGCTATTGGGATAGATCCGTTTGAAATAATAATTTCTTCTCCGAGTTCCACACGCGACAATAATCCGGAGAGATTTGTCTTAGCTTGATCGATATTTACAGTTTCCATGTTCTTAAAAAACTAAGTCCATAGGCTAAGTTTACTCCGATTGTGATAGTTGTGCAAGTTGGTAGCTTTCCCCTTGAGCGATCGCCCTTTCTTGCATATTCGCTTAACCCTCGTCTCACCCCAACCTCTCTTTCCACCGACAATCCGATCCATTTCCACCATTTCAAAGGGCGATGATTGCACTCTAGGCGTGAAGCGTAGCTATCCTGTAGGGCGATCGCCCCAGCAAACAAAAGGGCGATCGCCATTTCTTTTTTCTGATGAGCGATCGCACACCTACTCATTTAATTGACAGCCAACAAACCCGATCTATTCAGCCCTTTCTTTTGAAAAGAAGATATTCTTAAGATACTTTACTTGCCCTTTTTATTCTTTGTTCGTGCCATTTCTTTGCACTTTCTTTGAGTTCCTCTATCTGCTCAAAATCCACCTGCACTACAGCCATCTTAAACTCTACACCCAACGCAAAGCTAATATCAAGGAGTTCTAAAAAACTAGCATATCTATAATTTTTAGCCTCATGCTCCTTAATCCGCTGTTCGTCAATTTCTAGCATTTCAGCTAGTTCTTTCTCGCTCATTTTTGCAGCGATCCGAGCTTTAATTAAAGCATCGGGCAGTTTATTAAAATTCTCAACTACAATTTCGATCGGTTCGCTCTTGTCACAATTAATCAATCTTTCATATTCCGCTATTTCTTCATGTAACTGATCCAAATGGCATTGTATCGCACCCCTACCTGCGTCCCATTTGAGAAAGTCTTTTCTTTTTGCTTCTTCATCCCGCTCCATTGCTGCTATAGTTTTGTTGAATTTTTCAACCCATTCTTTGCTGACTTCATACTCTAATTCATCTTTGATCATGGTTCCCACCTCATTAAATCAATCGCTATAATTCCTTTATTCCTGTGTTTTCTATCCTTTTGAAAAAACTCAAAAGAATTATCTCCGTAATTACCTACAGGTTGGTCTGACGGAAAAATCTCCCCTCTATACTTAGCTTTTTGGGCATTCCGATCGTAATGATTGAACAATCGAGGAGCATTAACTCTCAGATCGTCCATGTCTACAGTTTCGCGATCGTAACAAGCATCAAAGTCGTTAGGGTTTGGTTCTAGGGTAACAAAACTACCATTAATATAAATAGTCCTACAACCTGCTGCTTTTAACTGAGTCATTGCTAGTTTCAAGCCATCTATCATGTTATTTCTCTTGAAATTAGTACCAAATCTCTCCTTAAACTCCTCCCATTCACAAAAATGAACTCCTGGTGGTAAATTGCCATTTTCATCAAATTCTGAATCACTCTCTCACACTCTTTCCACAAATTTATTGTTCGTTTCTTAATATTATCATATTTATCTCGATCGCTCACCAGTACCCTCACAGCAGACTCGTCTCAATTCAATGGAAGAGTTGCGCGATCGCCATTCTAATTTTATCCAACCAGAGCGATCGCCCCACCAAGCATATTCGCTTAACCCTCGTGTCACCCCACCCCCTGTTTCCACTGACAATCCGATCCATTTCCACCATCTCAAAGGGCGATGATTGCACGCAGGGTGTGAAGCGTAGCTATCCTGTAGGGCGATCGCCCTTTCTTACATATATTGCTTAAGTTGACACTAACGCTCTAGTCCTTAACCCTGACTTAAGAGGACTGAAGTCCTCACTACAAACTAGGCTCGTAATGAGGGCTTCAGTCCTTTCTAATCTTAAGCAGCAAACAAGACAAATAGAGAAGCAATACCGATCGCGATCGCACCAATCCCCATCACAAAAGACCAGAAACGGTGATAACTGCTAACCGTCGTACCGCTATCGCTTTCAAGCCGAATCAAATCCATCCAAGGCGCGACACCCCGGCGGAACCAACCCAAAGCACTAACATCCATCCCAATCAAACTTTTAACCCGTTTCATCCCAAACAGAAAATTACCAATCGGCCCAAAACGAGAAGCATAGCGTAGATAAATCATTCCCGTTTTGTCTTGCAGTTTTAGATCGGAACCAAACGCATAACCCGCATCGCCGCGACCAATTAATTCGCCTTCTAGTTTCGCAGGTTGACCGCGCAAAGGACTTGCATAGGGGTCAGACATTAAGGTTAAAACATCCAATTGTTCTGCTTGTGCGTAATTGGGAAACATCACCAAAGCTTTGAGCAAAATTCCCGCACCCAAACCGATGAAAGGACAAGCAACTATCATCATCGGATTCGCAGCAGACAGCGAAATGCCGATCGCAAAACCCACCGCCAATCCCAGAGTTTCCGCACTGTACAGCAGCAAATCGAACACAAAATTGCCGTACAATTTCCGCTTGCTCAAATGGTGGCCTTCCCCAACAATCCGGCCCATGTCAAACTCAACATCCAAGCCCAATTGTTCGGCGTAGGTGCTCAAAGCGCGAACTCGCTTACCAGTAAGCGGGTGAGTTGAATTCAACTCCATCCACCAAGCCCAAGGATTAAACATATCCCACAGAAACACTCGCCCAATTTTTTCCGGTTCCGACGCAATCCGGTAAGCTGTACCGGTAGAAGTGGCAGCTTTGGCATCGTAAATGCCTAAAGCGCGAGTTCCTTCTAACAAGCGACTGGGTTCCGTCGCTCTTTGTCCTTCTTCCAAAATACCGTAAGCAATTTTTACCAAAGCGCGGGATAAAGCGTTAGGATTTCCGGTAGTTTCGGCGGCAAAATGGTCGGCAAAATATTCTCGCGTCCGCGACAAATACAGCAACAAATAAGTACCGGCGATGTAAAATAAATAAGCAACAGCAGCTACAGTACCGGCCGCATCTTTAGCTTTGTCGCCGCCCTTCCGACCCAGCCTTTGAGCTGTAGTGTAAATTAAGTAAGTGATCTGCACTAAAGTCGAAGCTAAGGTCATAACTGCAAAGTCCCAGTGAACGATGTGACCGAGTTCGTGGGCGTAAACAGTGGCAATTTCATCGTCGTCTAAATAGGTAAAAAGACCTTGACTGACGACTAACCGAGCACTGTTAGGAAAGGAACCGTAGGTAAAAGCAGTGGGGTTTTGGTCGTCGATAATTCCTAACCGCGGCTGAGTCAGTTTGTTCTGTTTGCAAACCTTCTGAATAACTTTCGCTGCTTCGGGACTGTGGCTTTCAATTTCTGCTAGGGAAACCCAGCGAGTATTGTAAAGCCAATTTTGGGTTAAGTCCATCAAGTAAGGCGATAGGAAAAAAGCTGCGATGTTAAAAATTATAGTTATGGGAAGTGCGATCGCCAATCCGGTAACTGGATCGGGACTGTTGAGAATCAAAACTGAGGCTAAGGATAGCGCCAACACCATACCAAACAGCAGGGTGATGGTGACGCCGGAAGCTAAAACGAGATTTCCGCCAGTTTTCTGTATCAGTTTAACGCCGGCTTTGGGCGATCGCCCTGCCTTGCGTAAAGGAGCTTGAGATGGCATAATAATCTCCAAAGGTTATTGACAAATGGTAATCGCGGTGGGATTTTATCTATACTTCACTGTTTTAACCTGTCAGTACGGATCGCGGTAAGGAGTCTCAACAAAAATATATAATTTCCTCTATTTTGTTAAGATGGAAAACTGCCCGCCTAATTTATTTGGGCGAATTCAATTACTACCTCAAAACTCAACAATCAAAACTATTTAAAAGTTACTGCTATGTCGATTATTGAAATTGCCCAAAAAACGCGCGCATCTGCTAGAAAATTGGCAGTTTTGTCCGCCGGTGCTAAAAATCAAGCGATTGAGGCTATTGCTAAAGCTTTAGAAGCTGCTGCTGCGGATATTTTAGCGGCGAATGCTGCTGATTGCAAGGCTGCTGAGGCGGATGGGATTGCTAAACCGTTGTACGATCGCCTAAAATTGGATGAGAGCAAGTTGAAAAGTGCGATCGCGGGCGTGCGAGATGTTGCCAAACTCCCAGACCCGATCGGTGCCGTGCAAATTCATCGCGAATTGGACGCAGGATTAATCCTAAAGCGCGTAACCTGTCCTTTGGGCGTTTTAGGGATTATTTTTGAAGCGCGTCCAGAAGCCTTGATTCAGATAGTATCCTTGGCAATCAAATCGGGCAACGGCGTTATTCTCAAAGGCGGCAAAGAAGCAGTCCGTTCCTGCGAAACCTTGACAAAAATCATCCATCAAGCATTAGCAGAAACAGCCGTTAATCCCGCAGCAGTGCAGTTGCTCACCACGCGGGAAGAAACAATCGAACTGCTGAAAATGGATGAATACGTAGATTTGATTATTCCCAGAGGTTCTAATTCTTTCGTGCGGTTCGTGCAGGAAAATACCCGGATTCCCGTGTTAGGACACGCCGATGGAATTTGTCATTTGTACGCAGACAAAGCAGCGGACATTCAGAAAGCCGTAGAGATTTCTGTCGATGCCAAAACTCAGTATCCAGCCGCCTGCAATGCCATTGAAACCTTGTTAGTTCACAGGGATATTGCTCCCATTTTCCTCCCCGCTGTCGCCCAAGCTTTGCAGCAAAAAAAAGTCGAATTGCGGGGAGACGAACCAACTCGCGGCATCTTAGAAAATATTGCCGAAGCGACAGAAACAGATTGGTCTACAGAATACAGCGATTTGATTTTGTCAATCAAAATAGTAGATTCTGTAGAAGCAGCAATTAACCACATCAACACCTACGGTTCCAGACATACAGATGTGATTGTCACCGAAGACAGCGAAGCCGCCGAAACTTTTTTAAATCAAGTCGATGCAGCCGGAGTTTATCACAATTGTTCGACTCGATTTGCTGACGGTTTCCGCTACGGTTTCGGTGCAGAAGTGGGGATTAGCACGCAGCAAATGCCGCCTCGCGGGCCGGTTGGTTTGGAGGGTTTGATTACCTATAAGTATCGAGTTGTTGGAGACGGTCATATTGCTGCGAGTTATGTCGGGAAAGATGCTCAGGAATTTACCCATCGCGATTTGTAGAATACAATAGTGCGATCGCCCAGATCGCGATTTGCCTATTCACAAATTATCGATCGCACTGCTATACTGAATCTATACCCTTCGTAATCGCGCCCGGAGGCAAAAAATGTCCGCTGCAATTACCATTAACCCCTATGAAATTAGGCAAATATCCCAACCGGATACAGTAAGTCAGTCAAGGTTGCGATCGATCGCCCAAAACACAGAGGCTCTAGCAACAGCAGTAGAGAATAAGTGGGAAGATTTTTCGGATGGGGAGCGTGAGTTGCTTAAAGCTCTGATTTATGCCTCAATTATCAATCAAGATGGTAATCAAGGTTTTTTCGCTTCTCTGAGAACAAGGCTGTCACTAGCTTGGATGCTAATCCGTGGTGAAACTGATGTTCTGACTGACTACTTCAACGCCTTAATTCGTCTAAAAAATGCTGTACTTGGAGCCATCGAAAGAGATCACCCAGATTACGAGCAAACAATGGTTGAAGTTGTGCAGGAAGCTTTGGCAAAATCGGGCGATCGTCCTGCAATGACACCTGATGAGTTTTGTGAGTGGCTGAGCAGTGTTTCGGATTAATCCATCTGATAAATTTAAGCGTTCCTACAAAGAGCTTCTGAAGCGTCATTATAAGGGTGAGAAAGCTAAGAAAGTTTTTCAGGATTTTGTTGCACAAATCATCAAAAATTTAAGTAGCAATCCTTTTCTTCCTGATTCTTTCGCTGAAAAATTGCCCGGAAGTTTGAGCAAACCGGAAGAATGGGAATTCCGAAAGTATTACTTTGATATGCCAAATTTACAGGGTGCGGCGCGTCAGGGAAGACTTATGTACTTAGTCGATCGTACTCAAAGCGTAATTAAGCTTACATGGATATATACACACAGTGAGTTTCCCAAGCGTCCTCCTGACAAGAATTTAAAGCAATTGCTTGCAGAGCTTATGGAGTCACAGCAGCAACAGGAAGAAAATGTGTCAGAGTCAAATGATGATGATGATGAGTCTACATCATCAAACGATCGATAAAACTATTGAAGAGAGCATTGATATTGCAGGATCGATTGCCCTCACAGCCAAAAAAACTTAGCTACAATAAGCTATACCGTCCCCCGCGACTCCTCAACTCGAACAATTTACCGTTGTTTATGTCTAACTCATCCCTCCTCGCCCCTGGTTCCACCCTCGAAAAACGCTACCGCATCATCCGCGAATTGGGCCGCGGCGGCTTCGGGCGCACTTACCTCGCAGAAGATATCAATCGCTACGGCGAAAACTGCGTGCTCAAAGAATTTTCCCCGGTTGTTCAAAGCCCCAAAGCGGCCGAATTGTTCGATCGCGAAGCGAATATGCTTTACAACCTCCAACACCCGCAAATCCCCCGCTTTCGAGAACTTCTTCGCACCGATTTGGGCGGTAATCCATCTTTATTTTTAGTTCAAGACTACATCCCCGGCGAAACCTACGAACAAATACTTATATCTCGCCAACAGCAAGGTAACAATTTTACCGAAGCCGAAGTTACTCAACTGTTATTTCAAATTTTACCCGTTTTAGAATACATTCATTCCCGCAATTTAATTCACCGCGATGTTTCCCCCGACAACATCATCCAGCACACTGCTGATAAACTGCCATTTTTAATTGACTTCGGTTCAGTCAAGCAAATCGCAGCAACCGCCCTATTTCAGTTTAGGGGACAATCGGATACTGCGATCGGCAAACAAGGTTATTCGCCCGCCGAACAAATGCGACTGGGAAAAGTTACTCCCGCTAGCGATTTGTACGCTTTAGCTGTGACGGCTTTAGTGCTGCTAAGCGGCAAAAAGCCTCAGAAATTGTACGATATTCATAACAAAATTTGGGATTGGCGATCGCACGTCACAGTCAGTCCAAACCTCGCAACTGTGTTAGATAAGATGCTAGCAGAACCACCGGGCGATCGCTACCAGTCCGCAAAAGAAGTCCGCGAAGCACTCAAAGACCCAAAAATATCCCAAATTGGCAGCATCATCTCCCAAATGGTGACAATGAACTTTGTCGGCCGCCCTTTCAACCAAAGGACTCAAACAGCTACCAATAACAATCCTCCTGTTGTGCAAAACAATCAAGTTGTTAACAGCAATACCAGCAAATTTAAGTTAATTCCGTGGAAAACTCTAGGGAGTTTAAGTGTGGTTTTATTGCCGGGGATGCTAGCTTTTAGCATAGTAAAATCTGGTTTTACACTGCCAAAACTACCTGATATGCCTAAAATTCCAGAACTTCCCAAATTTCCAGATACATCTTTCGATGCAGAAGTAGCTAGACAAGAACAAATTGGTAAGCGCCGCAAAAATCTTAATATCGAGCCGGACATATTTTATCAGAAAGTGGATGAATTGTTTTACAATAAATATCCAGAATTACAAGGTCGTAGCTTGACAGACAAGCCCGAAGATACAGAAATTAGAAAGAAATGGTATCAAGTTGCTGAAGATTTTCTGGATAGGTCGGAGAAGGGAGAGCAGTTTTGATATTTAAGGTAGAATAAGAGTGATTGAACCGCAGAGAACGCAGAGAACGCAGAGAAATAGAGGACAGAGAAATAGAGGACAGAGAAATTTCTATGGTTCAATGTAAATTAGTATATGTAGTGCACTTTTAGTTTATTTCACAATGGATTCTATTCAACTTACAGGAATTCGCTGCTACGGCTACACGGGCTATTTACCTGAAGAGCAAGTATTGGGGCAGTGGTTTGAAGTGGATGTTACTCTCTGGGTAGATTTATCGCCAGCCGGCAAAAGCGATAATATTGAACAGACTCTCGATTACCGAAGTGCAATTTCTCTGATTCAACGGCTAGTCAAAGACTCGAAGTTTTTATTGATAGAAAGGCTGGCAGATACTATTGTTCAAGCGCTTTTAGAACTGCATTTAGTCGAAAAAGTTAAGCTCCAACTCTCAAAACCGGCGGCTCCGATTCCTGACTTTGGCGGCAGAATTACTCTGGAAATTACTAGAAGCAAAGACAGTAATTAACTGGTTGCGAGTATAGTGCGATCGTCCCCGCTCGCGTATTGTACGGAGGAGCGAGCGGGGACGCTCGCACTATAAATGCAAAACTGAGATGCTCCCTCCGAGTATGCGTTACCAGGCTCTTGCCTGGTAACGAATATAACTTGCCTAAGTGTTGACTAATGACTAATGACTACTGACTACTGACTAATTACTAATTACCACTTCAGCAAATTAAACTCTTCCATGTCTACGGTGTTGCGGTTGCGGTAAATCGCCAAGACGATCGCCAAACCGACGGCAGCCTCAGCAGCCGCTACCGTGAGTACAAACACCGTAAATACTTGGCCTTTAATCTGTACGGGGTCAAGATAGTTGGAAAAACCCATCAGGTTGAGATTGACTGCATTGAGCATCAACTCGATCGACATCAACACCCGCACTGCATTTCGGCTGGTAATTAAACCGTAAGTCCCAATGCAGAAAAGTGCCGCAGCTAATAACAGGAAATACTGGAGTTGCAGTTGCATAATTTTTTTGAGTTGCCTTCAGTTAAAATTACTAAAAAACAGACATATCGGACTTCTTGCATAAATCCATGAGGTGCTTGTGGCAAACCCTACGCAGAATTCTGTGCGCCACAAACACCATAGAATTACTTTGTTTCGGGTGAAGAAACATCACCTGCTGAAACTAATTCGCGCGGGCGTTCTGGCAAACTAAAAGCTGGTGTTTCCGATTGCTTCATGGACAGTTCATCCGCAAAGAAATCGCGGCGGGCTAAGACAATTGCTCCTACCATTGCCATCAACAAAAACAGTGAGGCTAATTCAAAAGGTAGCAAGTAGTCTGTGAAGAAGTGTTTGGCGATCGTTACAATTGAACTTTCAGCCGGTGCTCCTGTTATCGGCACGATCGCCCAAGGAGTAGACACTACCATCGTACCCAAAAGCGCAAACAAACCAGCACAAACCACTGCGGTTGCTACTTGACGTACCCAAGCGTTGGAAATTACGCGGAAGTCTTCTCGTTTGTTTACCAACATGATGGCGAACAAAATTAAGACGTTAACTGCGCCAACATAAATCAAGACTTGCGCTGCTGCGACAAAATCAGCATTCAGCAACAGGTACAAACCCGCAATGCTGGTAAATACGCCGCACAGCAAGAATGCTGAGTAAACGATGTTGGAGAATAGGACTACTCCTAATGCTCCTCCAATCATCATTACTGACAGGATGCCAAATGAAACAAGTTGAACCCCTTCGGCTAGATTCACAATTTTAAATCCTCAATCATTAGTTTTCTATTGTTGGTTTTCACTCATTAGTTAGCAGTCATTAATTATTGGTTGTTTCAATGACTGATGACTGCTGACTAATGACTAATTACTTACTTTTCGACAATTTCCTCTGGGCGGAGACCGGCGCGGCGATCGGTGTAGGAAACTTCATGAGGGTCGATCACACCTTTCGGCAAATAAGCGAATTCCCGCAGCGGTGTCACCATCGGATCATCTGTAACCTTGTAGGGCAAACGTCCGAGAGCCACGCTATCATAATTCAACTCGTGACGCTCGTAAGCGGCTAACTCGTATTCTTCTGTCATCGACAAACAATTAGTCGGACAATATTCTACGCAGTTGCCGCAGAAGATACACACCCCGAAATCGATACTGTAGTGCTTGAGTTGTTTCTTCTTAGTTTCTTTGTTAAATTCCCAATCCACCACAGGTAAATTGATCGGACACACCCTAACGCAGACTTCGCAGGAGATGCACTTGTCAAATTCAAAGTGAATTCTGCCCCGGAAACGTTCCGAAGGAATTAGTTTTTCGTAAGGATACTGCACCGTAATCGGCCGGCGTCTCATGTGGTCAAAAGTCACAGCTAGCCCTTGACCGATATACTTAGCAGCTTGAAGAGTTTCTTTGGCGTATTCGCCTACTTGATTGAGGAATTTTAGCATTGTGTTCTCTCTCTGTACTTGAGTTTTTGGTAATTGCTAATTGATAATAGGTAATTGGTTAACAGCTAATTTGTGTTAGCTATTGCCTTTTACCTATTATCAATTAACCGCCAAAAGCAAAGGGAAAGGCAAGCTTCAAAGCTGCGGTTAATAGCAAATTAACTAAAGCAACGGGAAGCAAAAACTTCCATCCCAAATTTAGCAATTGGTCGATCCGAACTCGCGGCAGAGTCCAGCGCAGCAGAATTGCCAGAAACAGGAAAAAGTAGGCTTTCAGCATGGTCATGGTAATGCCCAGCAAGCCGGTAATTACCTGCAACCAAGGAGTTGTCTCGCTCAATCCGAGGGCATTACTGATAACTCCGACGGGAATCGGGCATTCCCAGCCGCCGAGGTACAAAACTGCTACTAGCAGGCAAGAAAGGACGAGGTTAACGTAGGAAGCGATGTAGTACAGAGCAAATTTCATGCCTGTGTACTCAGTCTGATATCCTGCTACCAATTCTTCTTCTGCTTCGGGAAGGTCGAAGGGCAACCGTTCGCATTCTGCGAGGGCTGCGATCCAAAAAATGAGGAAACCGGCGGGTTGTCGCCAGACGTTCCAGCCGAGGATTCCGTAGCTGGCTTGTTGCTGTACGATGTCGATCGTACTGAGGCTATTGGACATCATCACAACTGCCAATACTGCCAAAGCTAGGGGAATTTCGTAGCTGAGGGATTGAGCGGCTGCTCTTAGTCCGCCGAGGAGGGCGTATTTGTTGTTAGAAGCATAGCCCGACATCAGCAAGCCGATCGGCTGAATGCTAGAAAGAGCAATCCACAGAAATATTGCTGTCCCCATGTCGGCGATGAGCATATGCTCTCCGAAGGGCACGATCAAGTACGACAGAAAAACTGGAATCACGACAATGACTGGGCCGAGCGTGAACAGCAGCGCGTCAGCTTTGGCCGGTACGATGTCTTCTTTGAATACCAACTTCAGCCCGTCAGCAACGGGTGCTAGGACTCCCAGAGGGCCGATAAATTCGGGGCCGATCCGCTGTTGAGCGGCGGCGGAAATTTTCCGTTCCAGCCAGACGCTAGTCAGTACCCCGAATACAGCACCGACAATCATCAGCAACATCGGCAGCGGTAGCCAAAGCACTTGGGCGATGTCGGCAGGTAAGCCCCAATTGATGAGGGCTTCTACGAAACTTCCTTGTAAGTCAATTCCTGGGTTCATGTTTCCAGCTTTTGAGCGATCGCCATATAATTTTTCACCAGTCCTTCGTAGGAGTAGGCTTAGAGAGCGGGGTCTTTGTAAAGATTTTTAATGCTTTACCGCCTAATAGTATATCGCCCCACAGCCTCGCAGAACGCACGGACGGGGTGAAGTTCTAATTATGTGATCCCGCAGCTTAGCTAATGGGTTGGTAACTGATGTGTTTTTAGAAGACCGAGCGGTTGAAACCGCGTCTATACAGACAAAACCCGCCTCCGCAGAAGACATGGCGGTTGAAACCGCGTCTATACAGACAAAACCCGCCTCCGCGGGTTGAAGACTGATTGGTTAAAATTACCTTTTTTTCTTCAGTCCGCGGAGGCGGACTTCGTTTGTGTAGATGCGGTTTCAACCGCCGTCTGATCTTTAGGTTGAATCAAGATTAAATGCCAAACAAAAGGGCTCACGAGTTAACTCGCGAGCCCTTTGAATTTTGTAAAGTGGCTTTCAAATGGCTTAAACCATTGATTTTACGTCACCTTTTTTATGGAACTGGGCAGAATCGAACTGCCGTCCAAAATGGGTATTAACTTTCCGATCGTTCACAGGTTTATCCCCTCTAATCCTTGGGGCGGGAACCATCTTTATCCCAAATGGGGGGATTTTCTAGTGATTGCTTTCCCGGCTAGACGACTAGAAACGTTTAGCTAGGGCATCCGTTGGGGGTTGTTATGCTGCCTTTAACGGAGTTAAGCGGCATACACTCTGAACCAAGCTAGAGAAGTTTTTAGGCTACAGCTACGGCTTTGCGAGCGAAAGGAACGATGTTGTTCGCATTTACTTTTTTGTTTGAGCCGATATTAACGAGAGTAGACTCCCTCTCGACCTGCATCACGGAGCAGCTTTCGCCACCCTGTCGAAACCATTACAGCCCCTCGTGTCCTCTTATCATAGCGAATATTTTGTGTAACGTCAATTGATTTTGGATTTTATGGAAGAAGGAAGGAGGAAGAAGGAAGAAGGAAGAAGGAAGAAGGAAGAAGGAAGAAGGAAGCTGTAAAGTTCGCACTGGGAACTCTACGAGGTTCTGCGTGTAGGAATGTTTAATGTAAATTTTCGTCCCAAACGCCGATGTAAATCCGATCGCGCTCATTGCGTTCGATCGTACCTTCGAGAGAACCCTTCCTAAAAGTAAATCGATTAGTCCGGCGCTGCTGCACGTCCCCCAAGCCTTGCAAAATATCCCGGTTAGCACCGCCCACCATCCCATTTAAGGCGGTTTTCACCACCAAATCGTCCACCGACGGGGCAAATGATCCCTCTGTTTGCACTAATTTGTCGGAATCGCGATCGTAGATGTAGCCGAGAGTAATCCGATTTGGCAATATTTCGTAAAGCGCGGTGCGAGTATTCGGCCAATAGCCGCGGGATTGAGAGTCTGTGGGATTTCCCAATGCAGTTACAATCTGACTTTCCGAGGTACCAACGGCAAACCCTGGGATGGCGGGAGTCTTCCGATCACTGGTTGCGGGTTGTTCGGGGCTGGGTGCGGATCGATCGGGCGGCAACTCCTTGTCAACAAGTTTTTCGGTTGGTTCTTGTGGCGGCGGTGTCTCAGCGCCTTCCCCTGCGGTTGTTGGCGCTGGGGCTGGTGTTGGCGAGAAAGGAGTTTCAGCAGGCGCGGGAGTTGTAGTTGGTGTTGGTGTTGGTGTTGGTGTTGGAGTTTCAGCAGCAGGTGGCGGAGTTTCTCGGCGAGTTGGTGTGGGAGTTGGTGTGGGAATTGGTGCGGGGGTCGATCGCGCGTCTGGATCTGCGGGGGCCGAAGTGCGATCGTCCTTCGCGGACGGTGCGGGTTCTGAAGACGGCCGGTTGAAGAAAACCCTAGCAATACCGACAAAACCTGCCACTAACAGGGAGATCGCCACCAACCCCAAAATCCACCAAATCTTGCGATTGCTGCCCCCAGAAGACACCACAGCAGGCGCTGTTCTCATATTTGCAGGCGACTGAGCGCCGTGTCCCGGCATCACCGCCACCGTCGGCCCGGTGTCCGACCCTGCACCCTGCCCGCGCAGCAGACCCAGCCACTCATCCACGCTAGCAGGGCGATTTTGAGCCTCTACCGTCATCCCCCGCATTACAGCTTGACTGACAGTCGTACTTAACTCCGGGCGCAAGTCGCGGGGTGAAGGCATCGGCTGGCTGGTACGCAGAATTGCAGCCACCGGCACCTGTGCTGTGAGTAAAGTGTAAAGCGTCGCCGCCAGCCCGTAAACATCTGTTGCGGGCGTATATTTTCCTTGGGCGAAATACTGTTCTGGTGGCGCGTAGCCGTCGGACACCATATTAGTGTGATTTTGGGTTGCACCTGCTGTAAACTCGCGGGAAATACCAAAATCTATCAGCACTACTTCCTGAGTACCTTGCCGCAGGAGGATGTTTTGCGGCTTGATATCTCGGTGTAGCAAGCCTTTTTGATGAACTGCTTTCAAAGCAGCGCCAATTTGAGTGATGTAGAGAATTGCGAGATTTTCTGGGAGGGGATTGTTTCCACCGACTACTTCTGCCAAATTCTGACCGGCAATGTAGTCCATTACCATGTATGGCTGTCCGTCTTCCACAAAAAAGTCGCTGACGCGCACTATATTCGGATGGACGCAGGATGCTAATCGCCTCGCTTCGTCTTGGAATTTGCGATCGAATTCGGCAAAATTTGGATCGCGCCGTAGAGATTCGTTGAGGGTTTTAATCACCACGGGCTGTCCTAAGTAGCGGTGATTTGCCCGGAAGGTAATCCCAAAGCCGCCCCGCCCTAGTTCTTTTTCTAGGGTGTATTTTCCACTTTGTAAACTTTTGCCGATTAGCGCATCCATAGGTTCAGGCGATCGCATACCAGAGAATATGGCTGATTATTGCACGTCTGGTTAGCCAAGTTACCAGTCTAAAGGGCGATCGCACTTTTCAATTGGTGTTGTCATTCCTTCCCGAATCGATTCCCGCATCCCCGGCACTGAAAGCAGATACAGTGTTTCCTGTACCGATGTCCAGTCAGATTCAGATAATACTGCATTGCTAGTCTGTCCTGCAATAACGATCGGTTGATGCGATTGACTCATGGGAGCGATCGACTGCTGCAATTGCTGCTGAGCTTCATTAATTGGTATCATAATCTTCCACTTTTCTAAATACGCTTTTTTCGATGATGTTGGCTGGCCGTAGACACTCCATTAATTATGAGCGATCGTTCTGTGTCTGAGTTATATTACTTTCAATGTAGGGCGGCAAAAAATTACAAAGGTATACCTTTTCTGGTCGGATTGGTAAACCATTTTTTAATTTCGGCAATAAATGACCACACGTCATCATTTGATGGCTTCAAATAATCCTGTGAGTCGGGATCTTCTCCCATTTTTTCAAAGACAGCGATTAACCAATTTGGCCCATGTCCAGTTGCACGAAGATGAAGCAGCCACGATTCTAGTTCTCCTCCCCGTACAGCAAAAAGTCCATATTCAGCAAGTCGGTCAAATAGATTATTGGCTGCTTCCTTGTCACCGTCATTGAGTACCTCTATTCCCCCATCACGTTTCATATTTTTTCCTGATTCATCAAGTTTTTGCTTGACAGCATTACGCAAATTCGCCAACGATTGATGTTCTAACTCTGGAACACAACTACTTTCTAAGAAATCAGACCATACTTTTCCTCCGTCTTTGAGAATGTCGATATCGACGATACCAACTGCTGGTATACCAAGTTCCCTTAAAGGTTTAATTATTGTCTTAATAGTTTGCTTATTTTGAGCATTAATAAATAAGCAGTTGCCAATACCCATATCTGGATGATACCGTAGTAGGCGTTCATTAATTTCTTGATAAAAAGCACGATCGGCATCGGACTCTGTAACTATAACAAATTCATAAAATAATCCGCTAATCACTCCTGTTGAGCGTAATAGAGGATTTCTCATCAATCGCAAAATGTCTTGGTTGGAAAGAACCCTCGCCGTAGGAATTCCTCCACGATAAGTCAATCTAACAATATTGACTGGCGCACCTGATTGTATGCAGCCCATCAGAAAGTTTGAGCTATGGGTCGATACAAAAATCCTTTTTTCCGATTCGGAGCTAGTAAGAGCAATCTCCTTCCCTAAATTAAATGCTAAAGAAGGATGCAAAAATGCTTCAGGTTCGTCAATTAGAAGAACAGCCGGATCGCCAGCGATAATTTCTGTGACTATTCCTGTAAAAGCTTTTACACCATCACTAGCTTTTTCAACAAGAGTTGCGTTAGAGTGAAACTGTACAGCCTCATCATGAATCCCACATTCTTCTGATGTTGTGATTGGAGGACGAGATGATAAACGGAGTCTTAAATGTCCTAAGTTAGTTGGATCGACAACAAAGTGCAATCCAAACGCATCATAAATAATCCGCCTGACTTTTTTTCTCTTATCCTCGTCTTTAAATAAAACCATAAAACTATTACAACCAGGTAATTGAAGATCGCCAGCAGGCTGCTGACTTACGAGATTAATACGATTTCTACCATCCAAAATCAACGTGTTAAACGCAAGGTAGAATCTGCAAAACAAATTGAGTTGATTTTTTGTATCCTGAAGTGCATTAAAAAGGGTCTGTTCATGTATTTGATTTCTGATTCCTCCCTTGCCAATAATAATATGATCTGGCATTAGCGGCTCAGTAGAATGAGGTCGTAGAGTAATTTTTTTGACCTTTTCTTTGGCCAGATCGTATGTAAATGAATCAAACTCGATTTCACTTAAAATGACATCCATTGAGTTTAGCTGACCGTTTGTGCATAGGTAATGGATCTCAGAAAGAACTTTACTCTTTCCAGAGTTGTTTGGCCCTACGAATACAGTTACAGGCGTAGTATCTATTTCTGCTGGGGGTTGGTTTGGTGCTTTGCCAAATTTTAGTTTTATAGTTTTGATCATTATGGTTTGATATGCTTTAGTTATCTCACAAAAATTGCTGTGTTAAGTTTGACACGGATCGCTGGGTGAAGGATGCAACCCAGTTTGTATCCAAAATCGCCTGGTTGCTCGAATAGAATCTTCCTCTGGATAGCGCATATCGTTCAGATCGAGACGGGTGCAAGTGGCTCGTCCTGTTGGCGTAACACCCTGAATTACTACTCCACTCTCTACCCATACAAAATGCTCAGCCCATTTTTGACGGCGAGGATTGAAAACAGGAACTATCTCTTGGGTTTCTGGATCGACCCCCGCCACAAAATTGTAACGTCGCTCATTGCAACGACGACAGGCTAAGGCAAGGTTGCTAATGTCATCGGAACCTTCTAAAGAGCGTGGGATAACATGATCTATGGTAAAGCGATTCGCACTTAGACGTTCTGGGGAATGACAGTATTCACATAAATAGCTCGCTCTTTCTCGAATCGCCTGTCTTGTAGGCTCACTGATTGACATCTTGAGCAACCATCATTGCGTTGATGTGGGTAAATATTCGATCTAATTCCCCAATTGTATCTAGTTCCGCTACCTCTTCTGCCATTAGTTGATCTGCCTTTTTCTTCTCTAACAATTGTTCCATTCGCTGTTGGAGCGATTCACTAAACTTGAACAAATTCCACCCATCGACTTTTTCAATGCAAATCTCATGGATTAACGAGGATGGCTTTTTAAGGATTGAAACCATTGTTGGCTCCTAGCTTCTAGTTTTAGGTAGTAAGTAGATTATACCTGAGATCCAACATCATACCTGGTCTGACGCTCGATCGCCAAAACCGCAGCACCCTACACTATTTCAAAAACGCCTTTCTCGGAACCCTAGCGAGTTGGTACGCGCCGCGACTGTCCAACAATTGATATTGATTTGGCTGCAATCCTAATTCCACAAATTTGTCTGGATATCCTAGCACCAAAATAGAGGGAAGAATTGGGTTTTTAGATTGCTGAATGTAGTCTAGAGCCTTATTGATAGCTCGGTAGTAAGTCACCGGCTCTTCGGTATAAAAAACCAGACTTGGTTTCCAGAAACCAACCATGAGCAACTCTTCCCCCGGCAGTTTTTGTTGAACAATAACCTGTGCTAACTGTCTCAGTGGTAACTGGCGGTTGAGATCGACCAAATTGTAGGCGGGAGTGAGACCAAAAATGATAAATGCTACTAAGCCGATGAAATTAGCAACCAAAATCCAGCGCTGTTTGCGCTTCCAGAGTAAAAGTGCGATCGCCCCAGCCGCCACTATCCAAATCGCACCGCCGACAATCAGCAATCCCGACTGATGAAGTGCTTGCGGAAAATTGGGCATTGCTGGATCGTCTCCCAGCCAGTGGTAGCAGTAGAAAGTTGCTCCGGCTATAATTAGTAAAAATACGACATTGAAAATGTATGTGACTAACAGCCCTCGCGGTAAATAATTCGGTTTTTTTTCTAACTTTCCAGGCCTGGTTTTGGGTTCGTTACCTGCAATAATATCGCTCCACAGCAGCGTTACCAAAATGGCAGCAGCGGGCAGTAATGGCAATACGTAACTGGGTAATTTGGTGACGGCGATCGTGAAAAAGCCAAAGATGCAGCCGAACCAAAATAGGGCAAATAAACTTAATTGAGCCGATCGCGGTTGACGACGCCAGTAACTGCGCTGCCAAAAACGGGTACGGGCGATCGCCACCGGCAAATAAATCGACCAAGGTGCAAAACCAAGCAGCACTACAAAAAAGTAAAAATACCAAGGCGCTGAGTGCTTGTTGACTACTTCAGTAAAACGCTGGAAATTGTGATAGCCGAAAAAGCTGTCAATATAAGTTTGACCGTTGGCTAAAATAACCAGAACGAACCAAGGCACGGCGATCGCCAGTACGATCAAGATTCCCGACACCGGACGCATTTCTCGCCAAAGTTGTCGAAAATTTCCCAAATACAGCCCGAAGCTGCCAATAATCAGCGCTGGTATGACAATTCCCACAGGCCCCTTAGCCAGAATTGCTAGGGCAATTAGTACGTAACAAGTCAGATACCACTTATTGGGAAATACCGATGCAGAAACTGTGGAAAATTCTGCTTTTTCTCTCTGTTCTTCTAAGGTGTAACCGAGGAAAAATGCCAGAAGTGCCGAACACATACAGGCCACTAATAGCATATCTGAAACGCCAGTCCGCCCCCAGGCAATAGTTTGGGGATTTAAAGCTATTAACGCCGCCCCAATCCAAGGAGTAGAAAGAAAGAGGGGGAGATGGGGAGAGGGGGAGAGGGGGGGAGTGGGAGATTGGGAGAGGGGGGGAGTGGGAGAGGGGGGGAAAGAGGGGGAGTGGGGGGGAGTGGGAGAGGGGGAAAATATTCCCTCGGACTTCTCCGTGACATCCGTGACATCCGTGACATCCGCTACAGAATCCGTTGCCGAACTTTCTTCTGTCTTCCATAAGGTATAGAATCCGAGGCAAGTAAGGGCGATCGCACACAAAGCCGACGGCAGACGTACAGCCCACTCGTTAACTCCCAGAGTGCGGTAAGCCACCGCCATCAGCCAATAAATCAACGGCGGCTTGTCAAACCTGGTTTCGCCGTTAAAATAAGGAGTGATCCAATCCCCTGTCACAGTCATTTGACGGGCGGCTTCGGCAAACAGCGGTTCGGTTTCGTCAACTAAGCCGATGTTGCCGAGATTCCACAAAAAAGCTACGAAGCCGATCGCGCCCAGCCACAACAGCGACAGTAACAAAGGTGCTAACGGGCGGTGCCTGCGATATTCTGACAAATTTTTAATAACTTCCTTCACCCAAACTTCCTGCGATTTTAGATTTAAAATTTTAGCTCGCATAGAAGTCTACCGAAAAATTGCCTGATCGAAACTCGAAACTCGATCGAATCCGGTTCAACTCAAATCTGCCACCATTCTCAACAAGACCTCAGAAACCGGGTTTTTCCACCAAAATCTCCACCCGCAACTCACCAAATCCACCTAATCAAATGTAAAATACGGATCGCTAAAAAGCTTGCTCTGTATGTCTTCCTTCTTCCTTCTTCTTTCTTCCTTCTTCCTTCCTTCTAGCCTTCAAGGCTGCAAAATTAATTGCCATTCCCCGGCTGTGGCGTTCCAAGCGGGCGAGGCTGTCTCCCCGGCGACGTAAGGCCCCCAATAGCGGCGAGAACCATCCTGAGCAAAAACCACCAGAATGTCTCCCTGTTTGATTTGTAACTTGCCCTCCGGCAGCGATAGCATCAGTCCCTTGCCACCGCCTTCTCCCGGTGCAAAATCCCAGTGCGCCGGTTTGCCGTAGGATTTCTCAGCTTGCCGTTTCGACAGCAGGGCCACTCGCACCGGGCGATCGCTGCGGTTGCTGACGCGCAAACTGCCGATCGCTTTGCCATTGACAGGAATTGAGGAATTACTTTCCTCCACAGGTTCCGGGGGTAACTCCGGTTTCGGCTGACTGTCGGTGTCTACCGAAGCTGTCTCGACTCTCGAAACCGGGGGTGTTGGGGGGAGTGCGGTGGCTGCCGAGGGCAACTCTATCGGTCGATTTGAGCCGTTGGAGAGCGTGATTTCAAAACGTCCGAGAAACATTCCTGTAATGAGGACGATCGCCACTCCAACTAATATCTGGTAAATTTTAAGTTTCATAAATTTTCAGCTTAAAGGAAAGACTGCACACCCCCAATTAGTCATAACGATCTTGAATGTAGAACCTGGGACTACTGTGCCACAAGATACAGTTACACTTAATTACTTGACGGTTCGGGGCTATCAGCTCCCGATCGCTCAATACCATCTTAAATGTTAAATTTTAAATTTTAGATGGGGGCCGACACACCCGGTAAACATTTGGAGTCGCTCTCGACCCGCATTTTTTCACTCATCAGTATAAATTTTAACTACTATGCAGAATACCCGAATTAACAGATTGCTTGACGTTCTGGGCGAGCAATTCGCACGCTGGGCCAGCAATCCTTGGCGGCGGATTTCGCTTTTGGTCATTAGCTTGCTGTTCGGCACTTTTTTGGGAACCGCTCTTTCGACGATCGCCGGACAATCCGCTGATTGGGATATTATCGCCGCAGCGCTGTTGGTATTGTGGACGGAATTGGTGAGCCTGCTGCTTTATCGTTGGCAGCGGCCAGGAACCCGTTATTTATGGCTGGAAATGCTCCAAGCTCTGAAAATAGGTGTTACTTATAATTTATTTGTAGAGGCTTTTAAGCTTGGCTCTTAACAAGTGTTGACTTGTAGGGGCCTTGCTTTCGAGTGTGCGCCCGATATTTTTAAACAGATGGATCGATCGAACTTAAATCCTGTAGAAATTTTAGAAGCATGGATAGCTGGCGATCGCCCGCTCAGGAAGATTAGCGCCGATGAGTTAGAATTGCTAGCAATTTGGGAACTTGCGGATGATGTGCGCTCCTCTTCGAGGGCTTCGCGATCGCGCGCTTTTAGCATTACCCCTGACAATGTAGCCGATGTTGTCCGCCACAAAACAGATTTATTCTTGTCTCTGCTTGACGAACCGCATACTTTCCCGCAAAAGTCAACTGTTTTTCTCGAAACTTTGTGGAATCTTTGGCTGCCACTGGCGATGCAATTATCGACTGAAAAACAAAGTTTAAAGCGTCCTCTAATTCAAGGAATTTTAGGAGGACAAGGAACGGGGAAAACGACTTTATGTCAAGTTTTGATGCTGATTTTGGGGAAAATGGGATATTCTACGGTCAGCATTTCTTTAGATGACCTTTACAAGACTTATGCCGATCGCCAAAAACTCCAAAAAGCAGACCCGCGTTTAATTTGGCGCGGCCCTCCCGGAACTCACGATATTGACTGGGGAATCTCCGTTTTAGACAAGTTGCGCGGTTCAAAAACTAGCGAATTAGCCGCAGTTGACAATCTAAAATCTGATGTCCTGAAAACAGATATAATTAAAAATATAGAAATTCCCCGGTTTGACAAATCTGCCTACGGAGGTGCGGGAGATCGAAGTCAACCAGAAATTATTTGCGGTGCGGATATTGTACTGTTTGAAGGTTGGTTTGTCGGCGTGAATCCAGTAGCTGATGCCAGATTAAACGAGTTTTTGGCGGCTGCGCCATTTCCGATTTCCACAGAATGCGACTGTCAGTTTGCGCGCGATATGAATGTGAAGCTGCACGACTATTTGCCGCTGTGGAACCGATTAGATCGGTTGATAGTTTTGTATCCCCAAGATTATCGCCTTTCTCAAGTATGGCGCAATCAGGCGGAACGGGAAATGATCGCGCAGGGGAAGTCGGGAATGTCTGAGTCCGAAATTAATCGGTTTGTTGAATATTTCTGGAAAGCGCTGCATCCTGAGTTATTTATCAAATCGACGGTTGAGGGCGATCGGGTGGATTTAGTAGTGGAAATTTTGGGCGATCGCACTGTGAGCAAGATTTGTGGGGCGATCGACTTAAAATCAAGCAATTAGCCACACTTAAAACTGCATAGATTTGATAGACTCCCCGCCCGATTATGTGCGGGGATTCTTGACACTTCATTGGGACGCGCTACCAGTAGTCTTACCTTCCCTCCATGTCCGTTTATCGTCGTGGCGATATCCCATCCCGACTTTTTCTATATTTTCAGATGCGTTTGTATCTCTGTCGTGGTGCGTTCCGCAATTGAGGCAAATCAACTTTCGATTGAAAGATTGTTGAAACACACAATAAAAGACCTAAAATGGGGAAATTATTCGAGTTTATATCAACTAAAAAAACAGGTAAATATAATTATCAAATCTCTCACGAATGAAGAAGTTTTATCTCTCTGTGGTTGCGACTATATCCTTGAAGCTATATAAATGCAACTTCATAGTAAATTGGTATGAGTGGGTATCCGAAAATGCTTTACCAGATACATCGCTGGGATTTTACGCACCAAATTGCTGGTAAAATATGTTGACAACAAGTTATTGCAAATCAATCATCACTGATTAGCGCGATCGTCGTTTGCGATCGCCGGAGCGAAACCTGATCTTCCAGTACACGATGCACCGGGATGCAGATGTAATGGAGTGGCGGGTTGACTCTCTGCTCACCCGGATGGGTGGAGCCAGTCACCAAGGATTCGAGGACAGGCTTGTCTGCCGTTTTGACCCCTAAGTTCTGATTGAGGAGAATTACAAAGTGGATTTCTTGTCCGATTTTTTTGTGAGCTTCATAGCGCAGTTACAGTCCCCGACACTCGGCTTTCTGATTGGTGGTATGATCGTTGCCTCCCTCGGTAGCCAACTGGCAATTCCAGATCCGGTCTATCAGTTCATCGTCTTCATGCTGCTCATGAAAGTCGGCTTGACCGGTGGCCAGGCGATCCGCAACTCCAATCCTACGGAAATACTGTTGCCCGCGCTGTTCGCCGTGCTCATAGGCATCATGATCGTGTTCATCGGGCGCTACACGTTGGCAAAACTGCCGAACGTCAAAGTCGTGGATGCCCTGGCAACTGCGGGCTTGTTCGGTGCCGTGAGTGGCTCTACCCTCGCCGCCGCCCTGACGCTACTGGAAGAGCAAAACATCCCATACGAGCCCTGGGCCGCTGCACTCTATCCCTTCATGGACATCCCAGCCCTCGTGACTGCGATCGTCTTGGCCAGCATTTATACCAAAAAGCAGCAGGCTGAGGTCAAAAAGCAGCGCGCGATCGCAGGTGATTATCCCAGCGAGCAGCCCAGCACCGCAAGGGAGTATCGCAGCCAGCAGCACGGCAGCGAAGGCGATCGGGTCCATATCTGGCCGATCGTCAAGGAAAGCCTCCAGGGTTCTGCCCTAACGGCACTGCTCCTCGGCCTCGCACTCGGCCTGCTAACCAAGCCGGAAAGTGTCTATAAAACCTTCTACGATCCACTCTTCCGTGGATTTCTTTCGGTACTGATGCTGATCATGGGTATGGAAGCCGCCGCAAGGTTTGCCGAGCTGCGTAAGGTGGCTCAGTGGTACGCAGTGTATGCCTTTATAGCACCGCTGCTGCATGGGCTCATGGCCTTCGGTTTCGGCTGGATTGCCCACGTCACAACGGGATTCAGTTGGGGTGGTGTCGTGATTCTGGCCGTCATCGCCGCCTCGAGTTCAGACATCTCAGGGCCGCCCACTTTACGAGCCGGTATTCCGTCGGCCAATCCCTCCGCCTACATCGGCGCGTCCACAGCCGTCGGCACTCCAGTGGCGATCGCCTTGGGAATACCGATCTTCATCCAGCTCGCCAAGGCGCTGGCGGGGGGCGGCTGATTCCAGACTGGTCGCCGTTTCCCGGTGCTCCCCTGGCCCGGCGACTAACGCGGCAGCTAAATCAGCGCGATCGCGCGATGCCGCCATTTTCCTGAGTTTCTATAATAGTTCAATGAATACACACATCAAGAGGTAACCCACATGGCTAAGCCAGCGAGCAAGCTCGTCATTGTCACAGAAAAGTTGCTGCTCAAAAAGATCGCCAAGATCATCGAGGAAGCCGGGGCGACCGGTTATACGGCGGTGGACGCTGGCGGTCAAGGCAGTCGCAACGTACGCTCGTCGGGACACCCCTCTGTTTCCGACACCTTCTTGAATGTAAAGATCGAGGTGCTCACCGAAAGTCGGGATATGGCCATGAAGATTTCGGATGAGGTCGCAGCGAAGTTTTTCGACGATTATTCGGGCATCGCCTATATCTGTGAGGCGGAGGTACTGAGCGCGCACAAGTTCTGTGGGCCAGACGGCTGTTGAATCGAGACGACGCAGACCTTAACACGAGTATACGAAGGCAATACCATCACCTTCGTATACTGGTTGCGTAATAGCGCGCTTGCATGGTTAGCACCGTGGCACCATACCATCGATCGGTCAAGAGGAGCTTCTGTGTCAAGTATTGAGAATTTCTCAATTAACTTCCGGGAGTACCAAGATCGATCGCCTTTTGCACCAAATCGTCGGTAACATTGCCCGGTGCACCTGCGGGGTTAATTTCCTTAGCCATCGAACGAAAATCAGCGGAATTACCGCTTGTATCTGCTGGCTTTGCGATATCTTTAGGAGCGGGAATAGGAAATTTAGGTGCAGTTGCAGCGGCGGCAGCTTGAGCGCCGGCACCCGCGCGATCGATATCGCTAACGCTGAATTCTTTTGAAGCTTCGTAGTCGGCGGATACATCAACCGTCGGCAACTTTTGTTCTCCAGCTTCCACGCTTTCAGTTATCTGCTGAGCGTCAAATGTTTGAGAGTTATTTGTTTCTTTACTGACTTCAGACATATCAGACTCCTTGCTAGTTTTATTTAAGAATTCAATTTCTCCATAATAATTTAATTGCGTAAGTTTTTCATCTATCTACAGATGTATCGGTAGCTTCTATCTTAAGGATGACTTTTTACCTGGAGTGGCTAAACATTACGCCCGTATAAAAAACTAATCCAACCGCAAGCCCGTACCCCAAACCCTTATAAAATCAGTCATTCCCAATCAAAAATCAAAAATCAAAAATCAAAAATCACATTACCTCTAGGGGATGGTGACTTGTACTTACAAATCTTGATATTTATATATTCTGGAAGCATTTTTAAGGAACTTATTTATGAACTCACCCGCCGAAACCAATTCTCACTCTCTCTCCAACGACACTCAAAAGATGGTTCAGAAAATCAACGGGTTGGGTACAGATGAAAAACTGGCGCTGCTCTACTTTATTTATGAAGAAATGGGAGATTCAATTACACCAGCAGCTCCCGCAGCCGCCGAACCAGAATTAGCTCCCGTGCTGCTAGGTGATTTTTACAACCTTTCTGATGATGAACAACTTAATATAATGCGAGCTATTGTCAACCGCGATGACACGCCTTATTCTCGCGCTTACGGAGCTTTAACTGCTAACAATCAGTTGGTAGTTTGGTATGCTTGGGCTATTGGTATGGGGGAAAAAATTGTCGATATCCCCGAAGGATATAAGGCAACTGAGGCTGTGAATGGCGTGTTGGGTCAAATTGAAGGTCTTGATTTTGAACAACAAATTTCGGTGCTGCGCGATGTAGCTAATAATATGGGCTACACCGATGTTAAACCAATTGCTACTCAGGCACAAGTAGGGAAAACTTCTAGTCTTTAGATAAGACTCGGCGGTTGAAACTGCTAAGCCAGTCAAACGAAGATCGGAGTCGATGGAGTGAAGAACAAAGGAGGCATTAAAGCCGGATTTGGTGTAATTAGCGGACATAAATAAACTTCCGAATTATCCGCAGGTTTGTATACCAAATATCGGTTTTAATACTTGTTTTTTTTAGTTCATGAGTATACTATGTCATTGCGATCTCTTAGCGAAGTAATCCCAGATTCGGCGATTGCTTCGCTAAGAGATCGCAATAACAATTAGAGATATCTCGATGTGAGTGAAGTACAATGTTTGCCGTCAGGAAGTGAGTTTTTTGGGGTTAACTGTTCGCGGGATTTCGATCGCAAATGTCGAACCTTTTTTTGGTTGACTTTCAGCCGTAATTGTGCCGTTCATCATCTCGACTAAATAGGTGCTAATCGCTAGTCCTAAACCCGTGCCAGGATATTTGCGGGTTGTGGTTTGGTCGGCTTGGCGGAATTTGTCGAAAATGTGGGGCAGATCGGTTTTACTGATGCCGATTCCTGTATCCCGAACGGTAATAATTAGCCGATCGCACTTTAACTCCCGCACCTCAATAGAAATGCAGCCCTGATGCGTGAATTTAACCGCGTTGGAAATCAGATTGACCAAAACTTGCCGCAGGCGCAACTTGTCATTAACGATAACCTGATGCTGCAAGCACACGCTGACGGACATTGCCACATTCTTGTCCTTGGCTTGATTTTCAAATTCCAGGGCAGCATCCATTACTAAATGCGCTAAATCAAATTTTGCAATTTGTAATTTTGTGCGACCACTCTCGATTTTGGACAGATCGAGGATATCGTCGATCAGCACGAGCAGGTTTTTGCCGTTATTTAAAATTCGCCCCACCATTTCTGTTTGCTGGGCACTCAGCAGTTGTTTGTGCTGGCGCAGTAGCAATTGCGAAAACCCGATAATCGCATTCATCGGAGTTAGCAATTCGTGGGACATGGTAGCCAAAAATTGCGATTTTAACTTGGCTGCTTCTAGCAGTTGCAATTTTTGCTGTTGAATGCGCCGGCCTTGATTTTCGAGTTCTTCCTGCTGGCGAATTAGCAGCTCGTTTTGCAACTCTAAAAGCTGTTCCTGTTTTTTTAATTTTTCGATCACCCGCGCGCTGTTAATCGCGATCGCAGCTTGTTTACCCATCACCACCAGCAGTTGCACAGATCCGTCAATGGCCGTGCTGTCTTTCCCGTTACCGATCGCCAGCACGCCCAAACGCCCGGTGTCCCCCGACTCGATCGCCGCAGCACAGGTGGCCGCCGGCACTCCTGAGCCGGACTCTGAGCGCCACAGTTGCGACTCTCCCGTCGCAAACGCCCTCAACAACAGCTTGTCTGGCACGTGCGGGGTTTTGCCTTTCTCAAAGTTTTCCCTGCCCCCCACAGCGCTGAGTTTGAGGCCGCTGCAATCGCACTCCGGGAGCGCAACCAGGCAAAATTCAGCTCCGGCGATCGCCTCCACAGTCGCGTCCGCGATCGCTTGCAACAATTCGCACAAGTTACCAGCGCGCTGGCTCAACTGATTTGTAAATCGCTCGATCGCCTGCAACTCCTGCTCAGTATCCATTACCGTCCTAGCTTCGCACAATTTTTCGGCTTGCAAGTTAGCTTCCGGGCGCGCCAAGGAGCGCAAAAATTCTGGGTCTGGTTCGGGCCCGGCTTGAGTTTGTTCGATCGCGTCCATATCTGTGTAGGTTCCCACCCACTCTAAAACATCATGACTGTCTGGGTTGGCGGGCGCTCCTCTGGCGAGATGCCAGCGGTAAGTCCCGCAGCGCGCCCGGAGACGAACTTCTATTTCGTAACTTTGCGGCGGGCCAGCATCCGTGCGCGATCGCGCCAACAGACGAGGGCGGTCTTCTGGGTGGACGCGCGCCAGATAGCCGAAACCCAAAGCTGCTGCGACTGGTACTCCCGTGTACTCCTCCCAGCGCTGTCCTAAATAAGTCGCCCAGCCGCTGGCATTTACTTTCCAAACTATGTGAGGAATTGCCGACCACAGGCGATCGTTCTGAGTTTCGCGATCGCCAACTGGCTGTTGGGGGGAGGTTATTTCTGATGCCTTGTATCGTATTTCGGCGTCGGAAAAGTCCGAGCGAAAATAGTTATTGGCGTGATAGTGAGTCATAACTGTTTTTTATCAATAAGCATTCAACTTGAGCCCTAACACCGGTTAAAGACTCGTGCTGCTAGCTTTATTTATTTTGACTGCCAAAGTGCATCAAAAGTTTTTATACTTTAAATCTATCTGGGTAGTGGTATCTTTACCTCTATCAACGGGCGGACAATGGGATAATTCATGTAAACTGTTATAACATTGAGAGCTTACCAGTCGCGATCGGGCTTTCCAGACGTTCTCTGCAAAATAACTTGAAAATTAACTTGCAATCTTGGCGACTGCATGAGTATGCTTGAAAAAGATGTGCGGCCTGTCAAACCCTAAATCAGGACACATTCTCAAATTTACTCAGTTTAGCTGAGTCAGTTGACGATATTTTAAAAGTTTAGCGGGCTATTGGAAGAAAGATGACTAAAATTCGCGTTGCTTTGATTGAAGACCACGACCTGACAAGAGTCGGCATCCGCACAGCTTTACAACAGCGTGACACTATAGAAGTTGTCGGCGATGCAGCCAACGCTACCGACGGATTGAAACTGCTTCAGTCTTCAAAACCTGACGTGGCAATTGTAGACATTGGCTTGCCAGATTTTGACGGCATTGAACTGACACAAAAGTTCAAAAAATCTATAGCGGACACAGATCCTGATACCAAAGTTTTGATTCTAACTTTTCAGGACAACGAAGAAGAAGTTCTGGCAGCTTTTGCCGCCGGAGCCGACTCTTACTGCATGAAAGATATCAGCTTCGATCAGTTATTAGATGTAGTAAGAGTAACTCACGAAGGTAACTCTTGGATCGATCCGGCGATCGCCCGCATCGTCCTAAAACAAGCTCGCACTAAAGAATCTGCTCCAGAAGAACCCAAGCCTGAGGGCAAAAGAGTCACAATTAAGGCTGCCGAACCGGAGTTCAGTCACATCATTGAAACTTACCCTTTAACCGAGCGGGAGTTAGAAGTGTTGGAACTAATTGTGCAGGGTTACAGCAATGCTGCGATCGCCGAAAAGTTGTACATTACTGTCGGTACAGTCAAAACTCACGTCCGCAATATTTTAAACAAGTTGTGCGCTGACGATCGCACTCAGGCGGCCGTTCTCGCCCTCCGTTCTGGCTTGGTTGGATGAAGCCGTTATCATAAGGTAAAAAGTAGTTAAAATAGGGTGCGCGTTGCGCGCCTTACGCAGCTTCTGTAAGGTGCGCCACCCGCACCTTACTGCCAAAAATCTAGGCTGCAATCTCACCATCGTCAGCCCGATAATTTTAAGTATTAAAAAGCTATATTTAAGTCCGCATCTATCCCGGTGCAGATATTAAAATTACTTTTTTTTTCACTAAATATACCTTAAGATAGATGCGAAGTAATAATAGGGATACTAATACTTAATGTTGAGAGAGAGCAAATAAGATCGATGGCGATCGCACTACCAATACTGGCGCGATTTCACTTCACAAAATGCAGCGGTCAGGGCAAAAAACCATACTTTTAGGAATAGTTAAGCACTTACAGAAATTCTATCCGCAGAGTGATGCCTGAGGTCGCTTAAATTTGCGAAATTAAAAGTATCAACTCTTACTGAAATATTTTAAAAGAGGTATTATGGCCCCTCCAATTGAATTCAAGTTATTTGCTCCCTACAACAAAGGAGCTGCCTTGATGGGGTGTTTTTCTAATTGGGAAGAAATCCCGATGGAAAAGGATGAAAAAGGTAATTTCCGCACCAAAGTAGATTTGGAGGATGGCGTTTATCAATACAAATTCCGCGTGCAGTCGAAAAGCTGGTTTCTGGAAGCAGATCAGTGGGTAGATGTGGTAGATCCCTACGCGACTGACATTGACGATGCGAGTCAAAACGCCGTTGTTAGGATCAAAGATGGCGATCGCATCATCGATACCTACGTCTGGAAACACGACGACAAACCCCTCCCTGCCGATCGCGAATTAGTCATATACGAAATGCACGTTGCCGACTTTTCCGGCGGCGAAGCAGATCCCCTCGCCCGCGGCAAGTACAAGCACGTAGTCGAAAAACTCGATTACTTAGTGGATCTCGGCATCAACGCGATCGAACTAATGCCCCTCAAAGAATACCCTGGTGACTACAGTTGGGGCTATAACCCGCGCTACTTCTTCGCAGCAGAGTCCAGCTACGGCACCACAGAAGAACTCAAAAACCTGATCGACGAGTGTCACGGGCGCGGGATTCGCGTCATCATCGACGGGATTTACAACCACTCCGAATCATCCAGCCCCCTCACCCAAATCGATCACGATTATTGGTACCACCACGCCCCCCGCGATCCAGACAACAATTGGGGCCCGGAATTCAACTACGAATTTTACGACGAAAAGCTAGGAACTTACCCAGCGCGCAAATTTGCCGGCGATGCAGTCCGCTATTGGGTTCAAGAATACCATCTCGACGGCATTCGTTTCGACGCAGCGCGACAAATGGCCAACTACGATTTTATGCACTGGATCGTTCAAGAAGCCAAAAATGTCGCCGGTCCAAAACCGTTTTACACCATTGCCGAATACATTCCCGAAGATCCTAGCATCACCAATGTAGATGGGCCGATGGACGGCTGCTGGCACGACAGTTTTTATCACTCCATAATTCCACAACTCTGCGGGGAAAATTTTGATTTAGAACGGCTCAAAGAGGTGATCGACTGCAAGCGGCAAGGTTTCTTAGGTGCTACGAATGTAATCAATTATTTGAGCAATCACGACCACGATCGCGTGTTCTCAGAATTGGGAGAGCACGGAATTTTGGATGAAGCAGCATTCAAGCGGGCGAAGTTGGGAGTAGCACTGTTAATGACAGCAGTTGGCGTGCCGTTGATTTGGATGGGCGAAGAATTTGGCGAATACAAAGCCAAAACGATCGAGCAATCTAAAATTGACTGGACGCTGCTAGGAAATGACATGAATAAAGGTTTGTGGGAATACTACAAAGGCTTGATTCACCTACGCAAAAATAACCAAGCACTTTACACAGAAAACATCGAATTTTTCCACGAAGATCCAGAGGCGAAAGTGTTTGCTTACACTCGCTGGAACGATGAAGGTTCGAGAGTTGTGGTCGTGGCGAATATGTCAGAAAATTATCTGGCAGGTTACAACGTTCCTCACTTCCCGGCCAACGGAAATTGGCACGAATGGACGGGAAATTATGATGTTGAATCGGGCGATGACAATATTATGATTGACTTGCCGGAATACGAAGCAAAAGTCTTTGTGTGGCAGTAACCTGTCCCTTCTAACAACAATCAAATAGGTTTGTAGTGATGACTTTAGTCCTTCTTTTTGAGGACTAAAGTCATCACTACAAACCTTATTAGACTTGCATTGCATTCCTTCGGTGTTCCATCAGGAAATCCATCTGCGTTTATCTGCGTTGCGAAGAGGTTTTCACAGTACATAAAAGATTTATTCAATTCTCCTATGATCACTGAAGTCCTAACTACGAACAAGCTCTTTTTTTTCGGCTTTCTGGTTGTTAATTTAAATTACCAGAAAGAATTGGTTTAAAGCCGGAACCCTTGTAGGGAGAAATTAAAATCAGACTATTCATTACTCCAATCCTCTTCCTTCCAAGTAGAGGTCGCCCTCATCTGTCAACTGACTAAACTGTCAACTGTCAACTGTCAACTGTCAACTGCATTAAGTATTTTACTCTGTTGATTTTCCAGGCAAAATTCGGTTGCGGCCGCCACCGGTAATGGTTTGCTAAAGAAGTAACCCTGACCCATCTCGCACTGCAACGACTGCAAAAATTCCAACTGTTCTGCTGTTTCCACACCCTCGGCAATCACCTGTAATTTCAAGCCCTGTCCGAGGGCAATCGCCAGTTTCACAATCGTAGCACCGCTGCTGTCGTTGAGCAAATCTGCCACAAAGGATTTGTCTATTTTTAAATTATTGAGCGGAAAGTTTTTCAGAGACCACAGAGAAGAATAACCGGTGCCAAAATCGTCCAGAGAAATGTGAATTCCCATTTGCTGTAACTGCCGCAATACCGATACCGTAAAATTCACATCGGTCATCGCAATGCTCTCAGTAATTTCTATTTCCAAATAATCGGGATTTAACTGGGTTTCTGACAAAATTTCAGCGATGGTTTGTACCGTGTTAGGCTGCATAAACTGGCGGCCTGATAAATTTACAGCTATCCGCATCGGCGGCAATCCCATTAACTGCCACGCTCTATTTTGCAAGCAAGCAGTTCGCATCACCCATTCGTCTATTTGGCAGATAAATCCTGTTTCCTCAGCTAAGGGAATAAATCGATCGGGAAAAATCAAGCCGCGTTCGGGATGCTGCCACCTGATCAGAGCTTCCATGCCGACTATTTTGCCAGTATTTAAGTTTATTTGCGGTTGATAGTACAGCACAAATTCTGAATTTTTCAGAGCTTTGTAAAGCTGATTTTCTAAATTAAGTTCTTCCGAGACTTGATTGCCGATCGCCCGCGTGTAAAACTGATAATTATTCCGACCTCTCTGTTTAGCTCTGTACATCGCTGCATCAGCATTTTTCAGCAAAGTTTCTGCATCTTCTCCGTCATAAGGAGCCAAAGCAATTCCCAAGCTAGCCTTAGTATAGAGTTCCAGACCGTCAAAATCAAAAGGACTGCTTAAACTATGGATAATTTCCTTGCAAACCTTAATTGCTTCTTCAGGGCTGTTGATATTGTGCAGCAGCACGGTAAATTCATCGCCGCCCCAACGAGCGAGCGAATCCCCCACGCGCAAACAGTTAGTCAAACGCCGAGATACACCTTGCAGCAACAAATCGCCCACGGGATGCCCAAGAGTATCGTTAACATTTTTAAATCTGTCCAAATCTAAAAAGATTACCGCCAGCATTTCGGCGTTTTGGTGAGCGTTAGCTAAAGCTAAAGACAGCCTTTCATTAAACAGCAATCTATTCGCTAAACCAGTTAGTTGGTCGTGAGAAGCTTGATGTCGGATCATCGCTTCGACGCGCCTCTGCATTCCAGCCATGTACAGGTGCGTTCCCAAAGATTTTGCTAGTTTCAGTTCGTCGATGCTCCACTTTTGAGCTTCGACGATTTTGATTTCTTTCCAAGCTGTAAAGGACTGTCGGGGACGATCGTTCCGGGTGTCGGAATGGGAATTTCCCGCCCACAAAATTTCGGTTTCTACGGCGCTGCGAAAAACGGTGAGACAGCCGATGCACTGTTGGCCGTATTGCAGCGGTATTACCAAAAATGACCGAAGGTCAGCTTCGATAAAATTTGCAGATAAAGATTTGAGTTGAGGTTCTTGAGAAATATCGGAAATCGCGTACAAGTGTGGTACGATCAAACTGGAAATATTTGTATCAATTGAATTGTAATGCTCGGAATGTAAATTTGGAAAAATACCTAATTGGCTGATATTAACGGCAGTTTTTTCTACCTCGTTTTCATTGGTCAACCCCATGATCTGCTGCCAAAATTCGCTGAGTTCCAAGTCGCACTCCGAAGGCTGCTGGCCGCAGGTATAAAGTTTAGCGGGCAGATCGCGAAACTCGGCTGCAATGTACAGCCGCCCTCCCGAACCGTGCAAATGCTTGACAGTTTGTTCGAGAACTACTTGCCGAATTTCGTTTAATTTCAGAGGAGAGTGTAGCAAACTGCTAATCTGGTTGACAACGGCTTCGTCGCGGGCTTGCTGTCGGGCTTGACTTAGCAGAAAAGATTGGGCGATCGCAATTGAAAGTTGATCCACAAGCAACTGCACCATTTTCAATTCTCGATCGTTAAACCGTTTCGGTTGGCTGTGGTGACAAGCCAACAACCCCCAAAGCTGATTTTGATGCACAATCGGCACCGTCAGAGAAGAACGCGCCCCCATAGCCTTCAGATATTCTGCATGACAGGGGTCTACAGGACCATAGCGAATATCTTCAACTGCTAAAGTTTTGCCGGTTTCGGGACAATCTAACCGATTAATTATTTTATGCTGCAATTGGACATCTACAATCACTCGCTGCCGCGCTTTGAGAAACATTTCGCGGGCACTAGGGGGAATGTCGCCAGCAGGAAAGCGCAAACCAAGCAGAGATGGCAAGTTGTCGCCGTTGATGGACTCAGCAATCACCTCACCGCTACCGTCGGATTCAAAGCGATAAAGTTTTACCCGATCGCTGCCTAAAAAACTGCGGATTTCTCGCGCTGTTGTTGACAAAATTTCTTGCAGTTCTAAAGAGTTGCGAATGCGATTGGTAATTCGATTGAGTAAAATTTCTTGTTCTAGAGTCGATCGTGACATTTGTCTAACTTTTGAGCGAGTCATCCCTTTTGCTCTCCGGCTGTTAACAGCATTTTTGCGAGCCACTGTGTTAACTCGCCCTGTATTATAGACTACAACACTTTCGCTCTATCTGTGGGATTTTTTCCAGCCGGGATCGAGAAACCCGGTTTTTAGCAATATTTTGGGTTTTCCCACAAATTTTGGGTAGAAACCGGGTTTTCTCAAAAGACTTTTATGCCGACTACTATTCCGAACGATCGCACAAATACAGCAACCGGGTCGATCGGACAAGCTTCTGATGCAAGAACGCAGAATGCTGGTTTTTCAACCCGGTTGGTAAGTATTTATACTCGAAATTATCCTTTTAAGCCGACTCCCAAATTTTCAGAATTCTGTCCGGCAAAAAGCCCGCTATTTCCTGAATTCGTTCCTCGGACAACTCATCCTTCGTTGCCGAAAATACGGCGGCGATCGCAGTTTCCGGTTTTACCCCAGAAGGAAGTGGGCCTTCTTGTTCCACCCGAAAAATAAACAAGTTGGAATCAATCACAAAAGGTGCAGGCCCTTGCCAAGGCGGACGCACCCGGCTCAGCAATCCCACCAGCGGATTCGTATCTTTCCAGAGGTCTGCTATTTCTTTTTGCAAAGTTTTGTCGTCCGTCGGCAAAACTTCTGTGTGCAGTTCAGCTTCCACGCGATCGCTTGCTTCTGTTGTCATCAAATCTCGCATTGTCCGGTACACCAATTCGGTAATGTCCCTGGCATCAAAAATATCCTCCAAGTGACCGTTTACCATAACTTTTTCCAAAAATGGCATATCCTTAGAGGCGATCGGAACTGCTGACCCTTCTTGATGCAGAGACTTAGGAGGATTCGTCTCCATTTTCTGCAACAGTTTGCGGCCTTTTTCCGTTAAATCAGCTTCTTGAAATGCCACTAAAGCCGGCAATAACTCAGTTCCTCCGTAAGGCTATCCACTAAACTCGGCTTTGATAAATTCCCTT
Source organism: Microcoleus sp. A2-C3 (assembly GCF_036706065.1). Lineage (NCBI taxonomy): Bacteria > Bacillati > Cyanobacteriota > Cyanophyceae > Oscillatoriales > Microcoleaceae > Microcoleus > Microcoleus sp. A2-C3. The sequence continues at coordinate 48,028 of NZ_JAUBVX010000030.1, forward strand.
TGGTTGAGGTAGTCCAAGTGACCGAGCAATTCCGCTTCTGCTATTTCTCGACCGACATATTCTTCGGCTGCATTCCTAATTGCCGACTCTCCCTTGCCGTTGCCGCTGCCAATCTGTTTGAGCAAAATGTAAGTCAAGTCGTCTCTGATTGCAATTGTCATCAAAACCTCCTAGGTTAATATCCGGTAAAACTTAAGTAAAAAATGATTTTTTACTTGCTAAAATTGTGATAATTACTACTTAAAAACATTGAAGTCTAAACCAGACAAACAAGAATCTCTCAGCAGGTGGAAGTTGTTAAAATTAAGTGCCGCTTAGAATCTTCCTTCAGGTGGATTTACGTAGAACAACCGTAGTCTACTTTTGGTAGTATCCTGAAAAGCTGCCGCCACTCTTCACAGCCGTTAAGATAGGATGCTTGATGGGCAATACTTTTCCTAGTTATCGCGTCTTGTTGCTAATGCCGATCGCCCGTAGGTGTAAGTTGGTAATTTGCGCTTTTGATCAGTAAAATTATGGAGATGCTATAATCGATCGAATGGTGCAGTCTTTGCACCAGCAAAGCACCGATATTGTACAATCGGGCTAGAGCGAAGACTGGCAATTAAAAGCTACAAATACGAGCCAATCTGTTTCAAGTGCCGGAGCGCCACTTGAGGAATGCCTCGGGTACAACTTTTACGATCGTTTTTCGATCGGCATTTATGAACTACCCTAATTGGAATAAGAATTTGGAATCTTTGTCTTTAAATAGCGGTCAACCGGCGGTTGACAAGCGTCCTCTAGTCTTGGCTGTAGACGACAATCACGACAACTTAGAGCTGCTGACGCAAATACTCGATTTATTCGGCTGCGAGTGCGTGGGAGCCGTTGACGGGTACACAGCTCTGTCAACAGCAGTCTCGCGCTCTCCCGACCTAATCGTACTCGACATTTGCCTGCCCGATATAGACGGTATAGAATTAGTAAAGCGGATCAGAGAAAACCCCGAACTCAGACATATTCCGATTGTTGCTGTCACAGCACTAGCAAAAACAGAAGACCGCGATCGGATTCTCCAAGCCGGCTGTATTGCATACCTTTCCAAACCTTTTAACATCAAGGATTTAGAAACTATTATCCGCCAACACCTCAACAATCAGCCACTTCTGGTTGAGTTTTAGACTTAGAACTAGCATCGCGAACTTTAGGTGCAGACTCCAAAATTGCGATGGTTCCCGTGCGGCCAGTCTCCAAAGTCGCATCGCTGAGCAAATCAGTCACTCCCACGCCCAAAACTTCTTTGATTAAGTCTTTCAGTTGCAATTCCAGAACCGAGTCTAATTGCGATCGCACCTGCGAAGCCAAATCTTCCTGACCGTTCTGAGCCAGCAATTTTTCGGGTTTAGTAATCGCATTTTCGATCACAATTATCAATTTGTTATCCAAAAGATTGCAGAGCGCCTGACTCGTTTGATGTCCGAGTAGAGAACGGTACAAAGCTTGAATACCCTGCGCAAGACTCCGTTCTAATTTACCGCGAGTAGGTACTAATGTGTCCCCAGTCATATTTTTTAGGTACAGCAAGATAAGTGAAAAAACTATTAACCGATAACAGTTAACAGTTAACTGTTAACTGTTATAAACAACCGTGGCGCTAGCCAACAATAACTTGATTAGTTTCCACCCCAGTTGCACCCTTAACACCTTTAGCAATTGTCACCAATTTAGTAACAATTTCCTGATCGGGAACTGTACCTTTGAGAACCACAGTAGTGCCCAGTTGAGCCACATAAACAGTCTCAATATCTGCAACATCAGGATTTGCATCAAAGGCCTGAGCCACCCGTTTAGCTAAACCGCTTTGATCGTATTCTCCATTCAATCCCATGCGTTCCGGCGGGATTGTTTGAGTGTTCGCCGCAGGTTGGGCCACAGGTTGAGCTTGAGCTTGAGATGCAGCGGCAGGTGCTTGGTAAGCAGGAGCTTCCACATTGTCCTGATTTTCCAGTTTTTCTAAACCAAACAGTCTTTTGAGCCAGCCCATAGAATTTGTCCTCTCACAAAGTTTTTGTTAATTGACAGTTGGCACGAGGGTGTGCAATTATTATGCTCAATCATCGGAATTGCGATCGCACTCCATGACGCAGAAACCGAGTTTTTCGACAAAAAAAAATCGTTACAGCCATCCAGTTCGGTAGCCAAACCCGGTTTCTTGAGTTGTGTGCGCCAATCATAAATACAATTTAATATTGCACAAGTTCGCCGATCATCTGTCTGGAGACATAAATTCTCCGGCGCTCAAACAAATACCTGCGCCGATCATTCCAGCAAATCAAACTTAAAGCCTTCTTCCCCAACTTATACGATTTTGTTATACATCCATTCGTGCCAATTTCCCGTATTCGGAAAGTTAGGAATGCAGTAACTAGATAGATAAGTATCGTGACATACTCCTACGCCAACTGAGTACAGTATGGCGTAGGCTTCTCAGTGACTCCAGCTATTGCTTCGGACATTGACTGAGCGTTAAAGACGGGATGACCCACCGCCCTATTTTTTATATTTATCGCGGCGTTATGATCGCGGTCAAGACTACATCCACAATTGGGGCAGTCGTGCCATCTTTCATGCAGCTTTTTTGGTACTTTTTCGCCACAACCAGAACAATCTTGTGAAGTATTATAGGCACTTACTGGGATTACCAACAAACCAGCATTTACGGCTTTGTTTGTTAGAATCGACAGAAAGCTTGACCACCCAGCGTCCAACACAGATTTAGCTAGTTTTGTACGAGCGAGTCCTTTAACATTCAAATCTTCAACTGCAACAACGTCATATTTTTTCAATAAATTATTGGCAGTTTTAAAATGAAAATCTTTGCGTTTGTCTGCTACTTTTTTGTGACATTTCCCCAGTTGTTTGACTGCTTTTTGCCTGCGGTTACTGCCTTTTTTACGACGCGAGACTCGCTTTTGAATAGTTCGCAGGCGCTTTTGAGCTTTGCGGTAATGTTGAGGAATTGCTACAGTCTCATTTTCCGATGTTGTTAAGAAATCCTTCAACCCAACATCAATTCCAACAATCTTTTGAGGATTGAACTCTGGTTTAATCTCAGGGACTGTAGAATCTTCTAAACTGAGAGTGACATAGTACCCGTCAGCTTTTTTAGTAATAGAGGCGGTTTTGATTTTGAATCCATTAGGTATCGAACGGTGCAAAACAACTTTAATTTTTCCGAACATGGGCAAGTTAATTAAGTTGTTTTGCAAGCAGCCGTCTTTAATTTGAGGATAGGTGAACGTGCGGTAACGGCTGCGTTGTTTAAATCTTGGTCTACCGCTGCGTTTTCCGTTACCATCACCTTTGAGGAAACGATCAAACGTTACCTTAACTCGTTTAACTGCATCTTGGAGGACTTGAGAGTAAATCTCGGCATACCAAGGATGGGTCTTTTTGAGTTGAGGTAACGTTTTTTTCTGGGTGTAGTAATCGGGATTGTCCCGCAGTTCAGGTAAGTAGCAAACTAGGGGACACGCATTAATGGATGAACGATTTTGCTCGTACCAGTTGAATCGATCTGCCAACAAATAGTTGTACTGTGCACATAACATTGACAGCCATCTGTCAATCTCAATGGCTTGTGATTTTGTTGGACGTAATCGATACTGGTAAGAAGTTCTCATTTAAGCGGTGAATGTGTAATTTAAATCGCGATTCATCAATTGTTAATATACTTGAATGCGTTACTTTATGTCAAGTACGCGAATAAATATTTTATTTATACATTCAAAATTTTATTTATACATTCAAAGAAACTTCTATTATTAAGTATTAACTTTTATTGCCAAATCTCAACGGTCGACAGAAATGGTTGAAAAAAGTCGAATAAAATAATTTGTTCGCCTCGTCATCCACCCGTCATCGGTCAAAACATAGTTTTGAGTGGGTTGACAGGTGGAATCCTCGTCTCACCGCGTCTTTCATCCCACACTAATCGAAGCGATATAGTGTGGGGATTCCCGTCTGTTTAGCTAAAAATTCGTAACTACTAATACTCGCATTCTCTCCTCGCTCCAGCGGTAATCAGCGAGCACTTTAGTTTCGGGATTTTCGTGGATAAATTCAATATTTTCAGTGTAATGTGTAGGCAAAATTTCCCGCAGGCGAATCATGTATTTGTAGTATTCCAACAACTATCGTGCGCACCCTAGCGATCCAGCAAGCTCTACACCAGCAACCGGAGCTCTGATTTAGAGCAAAAATGTAGCTAAAGTAACTAAAACTTATTAATCGCTGTTTATGAAAAGTAATTTAACTTTTGATAAGTATATAAATCGTGATAAAAATTTAACAATTGTAACTAAAGGAACATTTTTTAGCTGACAGAGCCAATACCGTAGAAAGATGTCATTTTAGGCGGAAAGGGCGAGGATGAGTTTGTAATTATAAGGCAAGGGAAACCAGAAAGATAAAGGCTTGATTTAACTAGATTTCCGCGCGATCGACATTAAGTCAAGTTTGAGCCAAGAAGAGCAATGATTATTTTTGCTTATGCCTTGGCAGCACTGGTCTTATATTTCTGAACTGGCAAACTCGGCAGAACCCAAATCAGCTTAGACGACTGCTGCTACCTCAGTAATTGGTAATCGGTGAAAATCTCATCCGTCCCTGTTACCTGTTAGATATTCCGAGCAGTGGCTCTAGGGTTCTAAAAGTTTAATTTGGGATGTTGGCGAATTACCGTTACTGTAAAAACTCTGGAGTGTAAAAAATGCTAAAACAAATGTGTTGGTTGCCCAGATTGGGAGGAAATGGAGAAAAGATATTGCACTTGCGTACCGAAGTGCGTCAAGCATGGCGGCCTTATACAGCTTTTCCGCAGTTCGCTGCGTCCGACTACCTCGAACCGGGCGGTTCTAAGGGATGGGCAACTTTTCAGAAGCTGATTACTCAAGGGTGGAATTTAATATCGACTGAAGAAGGGCAGCAGTCGTTTTTTGACGAACAGAAAAGTGCTTGATCGAGCCGAAACCGCAGGAATAAAAGAAGAGGTCAAATCCTCTTCTTTTTATTAGTTCGCGATCGCCTAAACTGGGTTTTTTAACCCTAATACTTCGTTGAAGCGGTAAGGTGCGCACTGCGCACCCTACATAATTTTTAGATTTTTGCCAGTTGGAAGTAAATTAGCCGATCGCCATTTCTCTCTGTCCTGGTGTTGCTATCCGATCGAACATCGGCTGGCGGGTTTTTAAATTAAACCGGTATCCGTGGGGGAGGATGTGCAACTTCGCGCCGCAAATCGCCAAAGCCTCATCCTTCAACAGTCCGTCTATATTGTCGTGGAGTTTGTCCGACTCGTCGATGACAGTTACAGCGCCTTCGCCAATAACTTCAAAGTGGTCGTCGCTGACTAAAATAGCTGTATTTTCGTCAATCCCAAATCCCAAGACTGCTGGTTGCACCAAGAGTGCGGAAACTAAACGTCCGAGACGACCTCGCTGGGCGAAATGCTGGTCGATGACAATTCCCGGCAGGAAACCCATTCCCGGGCCCATTGCTACTACCTCAACCCGTGGATTTGTCTCCGAATCTCCTTCAATAATCATGATGTCTGGCATCATCGCCGCGCCGGCACTGGTGCCACCAATGATCGCCCCTTCCGAGTAGCGTTTGTGCATAGCTGCGTCGAGTTTCGTGTCTTTCAAGCAGCTAATAATCCGCGCTTGCTCTCCGCCGGTAAAGAATATGCCGGTCGCTTGTTCGATCGCTTCTAAATAATCTGGATTGTCGGCATCTTCGGGTTTCTGGGTGTCAACAACTCGCACCTCTTCTGCGCCCAGCCGCTCAAACACTCGGATGTAATTATCTCCGACTTCTCCCGGCAGGCTTGTGGCAGCCGTCATCACTACAATGCGGGCTTTAGTGCCTCCGGCGCACCGCAAGAATTCCCGCAGAATTTTGCAGTCCCCGTCTTTGTCTTCGGCGCCGCCAATAATTAGCAATTTCCCCTGATTTTTGCCGCTAGCCATACGCTGTGTACTTTTAATTGATTATATTTCAATAAAACATAATCTTTTTTGTCTGGAAAACTGCTAAAAGGTAGAGATTTCTAAGACTAACCCCTCCCTACTAGGAGGGGTCAAAAAATGAGTCTAGATTCTCGGACTGACGCGGGCGGGGTCATCAACCGGCTTTCAGGTGGGATTTTTCGCCGCTCCTGATGTTAGTTTTTCCGACAAACCGGGTTGATGAGCGCAATTGCTAAATGAGTCCGATCGCCAGTTAGTGCGATCGTTCGAGCAAACTGCTCAACACTGTACGCGCCCGTTCTAAAGGCAAGTGTCTCGGTTTGCCGTTCCAGACAATCTGATATTCGTTGCTGTTTTGACCGTCGCCGTACCCAGAAATCAGCTTGAGGTGAAATGCTTCCTCAGCTAATTGATGAACTTTATCCCTTAGAGCAGTTTGTGCGATTTTCATAATTTGCTGCCTCTTAAATCCTTTTTCACAGTCATAGCCAATTTTAGTTAGCGTTGTACCTCTCCAAAGTTATAGTTTTTTTAAGTAGTCATTAGTTATTGGTAATTGCTCGCGGAGAATTGGCGATCGGGAGTTTTGTATCATTGCTGACAACTTAAACTAGGGAGCATTTGTCAATCAGCAATTTTACTTATATTTTGGCTATAAAACTGAGATTTGGGGGGACGTGCGGCGCGCCGTATTTATGCCCGCTCACCCCCAAATTGCGAATTTTCCACTTTTCTCAAAAGCAGTTTTTTGAGTAGTTTTACCGATTGACAAATGCAGCGTTAGTTTTATTTTTTCACTAATGGTCTTGTATGCTGCGCGAGTCTTGTATACTTCGCGAGTCTTGTATGCTGCGCGAGTGCGGACATCACGGCGAAAGCAAAACACAGATGCTCGCTCTCTGAAATATAGCAGTGCCCACTCTCGATGAGGTATCGATCCCTCAATCTACAATCTAAAATCTAAAACTTGTTCGCTCGCGAGTTGTGCTGAGCGTCTTGTGCTGAGCGACTTGTGAGCCAGCGTAGCCGAAGCAAGCCGAAGCAAGCCGAAGCAAGCCGAAGTATCTAAAATCTTACCTTTGTGAGAAAGGCTATATCTATGCCGGCAGGTAGTATGCAATGCACCGAGAGGAGAGTTAATCTGACCAATTAGTTAAAAGGAGGTTAGAAAATGCTGCAAGAAAAAAGTACCGAGACAGCCCGCGTCAATGCTCGAAAAACTGATGTATTTGATATTTTCAACTTCAAACACTACATCGGGCCAAACCCTTACCTAGAAACAGCGGCTTTAGTGTTCGATTTGGCGGTAACGGATGCGAGCGAACTAAAGCCGATCGCACATTACCATGAAATTATTGGCGATCGCTACCCGCAACTGCTGCACGAAACTTTCTCCAACCACGCCCAACTGTTCGGCCGCACCGCCTCAGAAGTAGCCAAACTCGACATGGGTTTGCACTTCCAACACTGGAACATCAAGCCATTTTCTCAGTTTAACAGAATCAGCATAGAAGCACTTCACGCCCGCAGCGCCCGATCCGTAGTTTACGCTGTTTGGGATTGGTTTGAAGCGATCAATCAAAATCAAGACTTCCCATTGTCAGCACAAATAGGCGCGCTGCAAAATATGTTCCGGCAGTCTGTTTACGGAGGCCCGACAGTTTATTCATTAATGCGATCGGCATCCCAAAAAGGCATTCCCACATTTTATTTGTGGGATGAAGGACTGATGCAATACGGTTACGGCAAAAAACTGGTGCGCGGCTCTGCAACAACTTTTGATTCTGATAGCCATTTAGACTCAGATTTTACCACGCGCAAAGACGATTGTAAAGCTTTTCTCGCTACCTTAGGATTTCCTGTTCCCAAAGGAGATATCGTCTCTACAGAAAACGGAGTTCTGGCAGTTGCCAGAGAAATTGGCTACCCAGTTGCTATCAAACCAGTAGTCGGTCATAAAGGAATTGGCGTAACAGCAGATGTCCGAGATGCTGAAGAATTGCAGGCGGCTTTTAAAAGAGCAGTTAAGGCAATTCCCGAAACAGAACCGGTGCGAGTAATTGTGGAAAACAGCATCAAAGGATCGGATTTTAGGCTGCTGTGTGTTGACGGCAAATTTGTTTCTGCAACTGAACGCCGGCCCGCTTCGGTAACAGGAGACGGCGACTTAACAATTCGCGAATTGATCCGCCGTGAAAACCGCAAACCCGAACGTTTGGATACGCCAACTTCGGCGATGAGCAAAATTCAGTCCGATGAAGCGATGGAAATGTATCTGGAAGAACAAGGGCTGTCATTGGATAGCGTGTTAGAGCGCGATCGCACTGTTTCTTTGCGGAAAGTTGCCAATCTTTCCGCAGGCGGCGTCAGCATCGACGCTACCCGCACCGTTCACCCCGATAACATTGTTTTGGCTCAAGATATCGCCCAACATTTTCGGTTAACTTGTTTGGGGGTTGATGTGATCACAGAAACTCTCGCCAAATCTTGGAAAACAGGCAATTTTGGGATTCTCGAAATCAATGCTGCGCCGGGAATTTTCATGCACCTCAATCCGGCTGTCGGATTAGGGGTTGATGTGCCTTCGCATATTATCGAAACTTTCTTTGAATCGGGAAAATCAGCCAGAATTCCCATTATTACTTTTAACCGAATTTCGGCGCAGGAACTGCAAGAAATAATCGACCACATTCTATTGCAGCATCCCGATTGGACGGTGGGCGCTGTTTGTCGCACTGGACTTTTCGTCAACCGTTCTGAAAAGGTGATGAATAAGAATTACAATGTGAACGTGCAAACTTTGCTGCGGAATCCCAAGCTCGATTTGTTGATTGCTGAATATCCCGAAGATGTTTTGGAAGCTGAGGGAATGTTTTATCGGGGCAGCAATATGGTGGTGCTGGACAATCCGGGGGAAACTGAGATGATTTTGGTCAGAGAATGCACTGATGAGGATACTGTTGTGGTGCGGGAAGGGAATAATATTTCTATTCGCCACCAGGGGTTGATCGAACAGTACAGTCTGGGGGATGACGAACCGTTTACGCGGGTTTATTTGAAGGAAATAGGGACTGTTTTGTAAGCTTCGCACCTATGGAAAGGTGCGCCGAAGAACACCCTACAGTTAACATTTAGCGCACCTTACTTAGGTAAGGTGTGCCCATAAGCACCCTACAGTTAAAAGTTGGGTTTGATACGCCACAACAATTTATAATTTTCAGAAGGCCAGATTACCAATTACTAATTACGATGTCTTTACAATTTATTAGCATTCCGCCAACAACCGATCGCAAACCAGTCGCTTTAATTGTCGCTTTGCACGGGTGGGGTGCTAATGCTCAGGATTTGACGGCTTTAGCACCGGCTTTCAATTTGCCGGATTATCAGTTTGTGTTTCCCGATGCTCCGTTTCCCCATCCGCAGGTAATGAGCGGAAAAGCGTGGTATGACTTGGCAAATAAAGATGCTCAGGGATTGATAGAAAGTCGGCAATTGCTGACGGAATTGTTGCTGTCTTTGGAAAGCAGCACGGGCGTGCCTTTGTCTCGGACGATTTTAGGGGGCTTTTCTCAAGGCGGAGCGATGACTCTGGATGTGGGCTTGACTTTGCCGGTAGCGGGTTTAATTTGTCTGAGCGGTTATTTGCATTCGTCGATTTCGCCCGTTGCTGGGAGCGCTTTGCCACCTGTTTTGATCGTGCACGGTACTCAAGATACTATTGTGCCCGTTAGTGCTGCGGTGCGATCGCGCGACAGTTTGACTGCTTGGGGATCTCAGGTGCAGTATCGAGAATTTAACATGGGACACGAGATTCTGCCGGAAGTTGTAGATGTAATGCGAAGTTTTGTTGTAGAAACTGTGTCGAAATGTGATTAAAGGCTTAGTATATAGTATGGCGGAAGTCTAGGGCAGGGGTAAAAAACATGAAAACTTTAACCAAAGCATCGCGCGATATTGCTGTACTTACTTCTCAAGACGTGGCAGAATTGGCTGTCCGTTTGGAGGTTGACGATTATACTGATCCTTTTGAAGGATTGAATGATTGGCATTTGTTGCGATCGCTTGCCTTTCAGCGGCCGGAGTTGGTTGAACCTTATCTCCACCTTCTGGATATGGAAGCCTACGACGAAGCATAGGCTTGAAAATCTAGCTTAAAAATTAAGGGCGGAATTGAGGAAGAAGTTAGCAGCATTTTTTGTTGCGGATTGAACAGATGAGTTATGGATTTTTATCTGTTTTCATCTGAACTTCTTTCTTGATTCTTTTTTTATGATAAAATAGGCTTATTTCATAAATATTTGATTGATACCGAAACCGCAGATGCAAGGCAGATAAACACAGATAAACGCAGATAATTTCTAGAATTGAGAGCGAATGAATGCAATGCAAATCTAATGAGATGAAAGGCAGACGAATTTTAATCGGTGTTAGTGGCGGGATTGCGGCTTATAAAGTTTGCGAAGTAGTTTCAACTTTGGCGAAGGCTGGAGCTGATGTTAAAGTGATTGTTACTGATGCGGCTGGGGAGTTTGTAACGCCTTTAACTTTTGCTACTCTTTCCCGCCATCCGGCTTTTACGGACAAAGATTTTTGGCAAGCAAATCACGGCCGCCCGCTGCATATTCAACTGGGAGAATGGGCGGAAGTTTTTGTGATTGCTCCCCTGACTGCTAATACTTTGGCGAAGCTGGCGGGGGGTTTTGCTGATAATTTGCTTACAAATACTGTGTTAGCTTCTACTTGCCCGATTCTGCTGGCGCCGGCGATGAATACGGATATGTGGGAACAGCCTGCGGTGCAGCGGAATTGGCGGGAAGTGTTGGCGGATGGGCGCTATCATGCTGCGAATCCGGGGGCGGGAATGCTGGCGTGCGATCGCGCGGGTGTTGGCCGCATGGCAGAACCTGGTGAGATTTTGCCTCATATTGAGTCGCTTTTGTATACGAAGGGCGATCGAGATTTAGCGGGAAAACGGGTGTTAATCAGCGCGGGAGGAACGCGGGAACACTTAGATCCGGTGCGGTTTATCGGCAATCCTTCGACGGGAAAAATGGGCATAGCTTTGGCGCAAGCTGCACAGCATCGAGGGGCGACGGTGACGCTGGTACACAGTATAACTGGCGAATTACCGTGGTCAGGCGTGCGGGCGATCGCAGTTACGAGTGCACAAGAAATGCGGCAGGCGATGCTGGAATGCTTTCTGGATGCGGATTTGACGGTGATGGCGGCGGCGGTGGCGGATGTGAAACCGGCTGATTACAGCAGTGAGAAGTTGCCGAAGCGATCGCTCCCCAATTCTTTACCGTTAGCACCGGTAGCGGATATTGTGGCAGAGTTGGGGAACCTAAAACAGCCGCACCAAAAACTCGTTGGGTTTGCAGCACAAACTGGGGATATTGTCAAGCCTGCATTGGAGAAATTGCGGGCTAAGAAGCTGGATGCGATCGCGGCAAACCCGATCGATCAAATAGGTGCAGGTTTCGGCAGCAATACCAATCAAGCAATATTAATTAATGCCGCCGGCAAGCAAGTAGAAATAGCACCTTGCAGCAAACTAGAAATGGCTCACCGATTGTTAGATTTCGTGATGGAAGAATGAGGTTCGTAGTAAGGACTTTAGTCCTTATTGATTAAAGCCAAATAGAAAGGACTGAAGTCCTCACTACGAACCTAATAAACTTGTTATAAATTAGCAGGTTCGGGGCATAATTCTGATTCCACAAAAGTCGTTGATTCTGACTCAGCCGGCAACTCAATATCTGCGACAGTAATTTCTAGTTTAAATCCTAACGCTTCTAGCAATTCTACCAAACTATAAATTTCCGCACCTCCAGTTTCAGTCAGCATCTGATCAATTTTTTCATGATGCTCTTTTGCTAACTCCGAAATATCATTCATCCTGACGCGAGCCTCAATCACCTTTCTGATGGCATTTCTCAGGAGTGCGGGTTCAGGGTCTTTTTCTTCCAACATAGCCCCGATAAATCCAGCAGCGTGTTCAGCATCTTTGAGAGATTCAATGAGAGACTCATAATAGCTATCGCTCGTCGGCATTTTCATTTCTTTCATAGTCGGCTGAATACTGTAACTTGTTATAAATTAGCAGGTTCCGGGGATAATTCTAATTCCACAAAATCCGTTGATTCCGACTCAGCCGGCAACTCAATATCTGCGACAGTAATTTCTAGTTTAAATCCTAACGCTTCTAGCAATTCTACCAAACTATAGATTTCCGAACCTGCACTTTCAGTCAGCATCTTGTCGAGTTTTTCGTGATGCTGTTTTGCTGACGCCGAAAGAACATTCATCCTGACGCGAGCCTCAATCACCTTTCTGATGGCATTTCTCAGCAGTGCTGGTTCAGGATCTTTTTCTTCCAAAATAGCCCCGATGTAACCAGCAGCTTCTTCGGGATCTTTGAGAGATTCAATTAGGTACTCGCGGTAGCTATCACTTGTCGGTGCTTTCACGTCTTTCATAATCTTTCCAGTATGCTATGGCTTGTCGAATATCTTGTTCTTGAGTGCTTTTATCTCCGGCTACTAAGATGACCACAATTGTCAATCCAACTTGTCCGAAGTAGAGGCGGTAGCCTGGCCCATAATTAATTCTGAGTTCAAAAACTCCTTGTCCCACTGACTTGATATCTCCGAGATTACCTTCTTCAACTCGGTCAAGCCTAGATTTGATTCTAACTCTAACATTCCGATCGCGGAGGGAATCAAACCACTCCCCGAATGGAACTTTACCGTCTGGTGTCTTGTAACGTCGAATTTCCCTGGGTTGTACTTCCATAGTACAATTGTCAGCCCGACTTGTGCAAAGTAAAGCCGATATCCAGGGCCAAAGTCAATTTTGAGTTCAAAAACTCCTTCTCCGACGGACTTACAATCTCCTAGATTACCAGTCATGACTCGCTTAAGCCTTAACCGAATCTTGTTTTTGCCTGTGGTATCCCGGAGTGAGTTATACCAATCTTCAAAAGGATTTGTCCCATCTGCTCTCAGGTAGTTGCGAATTTCTCTCTCGTTGTACTTCCATGATTTTATCGTACTTGATTAACAATTTCTCTCGTAAGCGCGATCGACACCGCATTAAGTGGGCAAATAAATCATACTTAAGACAGAGGCATTCTACCAACAAAATAGTAAACCTTGTTTGAGGAAACAAAGTTTAAATCAAACAGGGGATTGTCAATGAATTTTAAATCGATCGCAAAAACCAATCTACTATTTGGAAGCCTGATAATTAGCCTCGGATTGCAAACACTTCCAGCCGCCGCAGCAGTCACCGACGCGCAAGTTTCCGCCCTCGTAGAAGCGCTGCGACAAGCCGCGCCGCCGCAAACCGCAAATGACGGAATGTACAGTCAGTGGCAAGTTTTACCCAACAATATTTCCCGCTGGGCAAAATTTTGTACCAAACAAGATTTAACACCGCAACAATTTGAAGCCGACGCGACAAAAGCCAAATCAATTGTTACCTGTATCGTGGGCGATTTGCTGCGCGACGAATACAAAGCTAGCAGCAACAATGAATTAACCGCTGTACGCCGCGCCGCTTGCTGGTGGATGACTGGGGAATCCGCAGCTTGCAAAAGTGGCGCAACTGCTACTTTTGCGGATAAGGTTGTCAGCGTTTACCAGCAGCAGCGGGCTAAAAAGTAAGGTTTTTGCTGCTAGATGAGTGATTTTTTTGACCGCTGATTAAGGCAGATTAGCGCAGATTAACGCAGATGTGCGATCGGTTTCATTCCCCGATCGCCAATTCATCTTCTTTTAAAATAACTCTTAGCCTAAATCCTAGCGCATCCAATAACGCGATCAAAGTGTAAATTTCATCAGCGCCACTTTCGGAAATAATTTTATCTAGTTTTTCGTGGTGCACCTTAGCTGGCTTTGAGAGATTGTTCGCCCGCAAACGCGCATCAATTACGTCTTGAAATTCCGCCCGCAGCAGTTGAGAATCCGGTGATTCCGCTTCTAAAGCCACACTCAGGTAAGCCGCAGCTTCGGCGGGGTTTTTTAGCGATTCAATTAGTGCATTTAGCCAGCTATCACTGGTTTGCGCTGTCACGTTGTTCATATTCTGCCCAATACTCCTTAGCCTTGAGAATGTCTCGATCTTGAGTGCTTTTATCGCCCCCGCAGAGGAGAAGCACAATTGTTAATCCGATTTGTCCGAAGTAGACGCGGTAGCCTGGGCCCCAGTCAATTCTCAGCTCAAAAACTCCTCCTCCTACTGAACGATAATCTCCCAGATTGCCAAGACTTACTCGTTTTAGCCTATTGTTAATTTTAGCTCTGGTATTGCGATCGTGCAGGGAATCGATCCACTCGGCAAAAGGAACTCTGCCATCACTTATAATATAACGCCTAATTTCCCTCGGTTGTACTTCCATGCTTTTAGTTAAATCTATATATTAGCCTGTGCAGGCTGGTTTGATTAGTCCCGCCACAGGTTTAAATCTGTGGCTGAATTACCCATTTTCCGCCTGACTTCTCATCAACTTCTGCACACTCCCCAACGCCCGATTTAATTCGTAACTCTTTCTTTCCGAATTCTGCAAAAAAGCCTGCTGTTCTTCTTCAATCATTAACACATCCTGCCGCACCAAACCATCTAATAATTTTTGAGCGGCACCGAATAAACTATCTTTGATAAACCTACGAAACCTAACAGGCAATTTGTGCAGCCGCCAAAACGCATTTAATGAGGTAAAATGAATTAAATAAGCGCGAGTTGCTGTCTCGCTTACCGGACAAACCAAGCAGTAAATCTTAAAGTCGCTTCCCAAAGTTGAAACCCAGTGCGGGTAAACGTAACTCACCTCTAGGGGCTCCGGGTGAAGTCGGCGCAGAGATTTAAAAAACAACTGGGAAATTGACCAAATTTTATCTATTTTGTAATAACTTTCTGCCTGATAGCGAGCTGTGACTTGATGCTCGTCTTCTACTAAAGTATCTAATACTGGATTTGCCCAAGCTTGCAAGTCTTCGTGCAAGTGTCCGTGGTACATATCCATTAAGTTTTCAATTAAAAATGAATAGTGTGCCTGACAGTCGATGACTGAAACTGTGGCAATATAATTGAGATGTTCCCACTCAGGCAAATCCAATAAATCTATTTTTTCGGCTTTGGTTTCGTCGCCGGGAAACAGCCAGATAAAACCGTTTTGTTCCTTGACTGGATAGGAGCCAATTTTGCAGTTAGGTAGCTTTTGATTTTCTGCTAAATAATCGACTTCGGCGCATTCTCCCCTTGCATTTAGTCGCCATCCGTGGTAAGCGCATTCGATTAAATCGCCTTTAATTTTGCCGTGGCTGAGTTTAACTTGTCGGTGCGGGCATCTGTCTTCTAAAGCGTTGATTTTTCCTGCACTGTCGCGGAAAAGCACGATCGCCCGATGCCACAATATCACAGGTAGTGGCTGACTCTGTACCTCTGTGCTGCGGGCGACTGCGTACCATTGCTCCAAATTAATGCTCAACTCGCGGATGTGACTATTTTTTTTCCGCGCAGATACTGATTTTATCCCGTTGTTTTGCATTACAGATTTTCCCAAATCACGCCCATAAAACAATCCAATTTTACAAAATAACAGCCGGGAAAGCAACGGCCGTAAATTTTTTTAAATCTCCCTTCTGACAAATACCTGTCGCTGGCTAAATGCTGCAACCAGCTTGGCGACAATCTAAATTTTAATAATCTTGAAGCATTGCGAAACCCGTATTTAGAACAGTCGGGCATAAAATCTCTCACTGCACCTATTATGTAGCCGAGTGTAGCAGGTGTTTCAACTTCAGATACATTATCTAAAAAGACGACTTTACCCTGCCGATTTAACAAATTTTTAATGACTGAGAGGGTGGCGGGGAGGTTGGGTATGTGGTGAAAAGTGGCAGCGCTAACTATTAAATCAAATTGGCGATCGATCGCTAATTGACTAGCATCCATTTGGATGTATTCGATATTGGGGGCTGAGCGTTTTTGACTGGCGATCTCTAGCATTTTTGCTGAGACATCGACGGCCACGACATTATCGTAATACTTGGCTAATTCAAAAGCCAAAATTCCCGAACCGCAGCCAATATCTAATGCTGCACCTTTGCTGTCAGATAGGTTTTTAATAAAGAAATCGTTCTGGCTTTGCAAGGTGGCAGCGAAATCATATTCTGTTGCAAAAATATCAAAGGCTACAGATTTATTGCAAATTTTTCGGTTACTTTTTAGCATTGATTTTTGCCTGAAATTCATTTTATATTTTAACCGCAAATGCACGCGGATAAACACCGATTATCAACAGTTTCCCCGGACATCGGAATTATATTTTTCCGAAGGCAGTGCGCTCAGGACTACAAACCAATTTGATCAATAGATCATTGCGAAAAAACAATAGTAGGTTGTAGATACTGTGTTTTTTTGTCCTTACCTATTTAATGGATTTTCAACTGTTAGCAAAGCAAGATACTCGCTTTATTGTAAGATATTTACACTAACTGTAAGGAGCATCGGAAATAATGCGAATTTTAATGATGGGCGGCACTCGGTTTATCGGGGTTTATCTTAGTAAAATTTTAGCAGCACAAGGGCATGAGGTGGTGTTGTTTAACCGGGGTAGTAAGCCTGTACCGGTTGCGGGGGTGAAACAGATTTTGGGCGATCGCACAAATGTCGAGCAATTGCAAGAAAAATTATCGGCGGTTGAGTTTGACGCGGTTTTTGACAACAACGGTCGGGAACTGAGCGATACAAAGCCTTTAGCTGAGATATTTAAGGGGCGGGTGCAGCACTTTGTTTACATGAGCTCTGCGGGGGTTTATTTGAAATCCGATCAAATGCCTCATATTGAAGGGGACGCTACTGATCCGAAAAGCCGACATTTGGGTAAGTGCGACACGGAAAATTATTTGGCCGAGTCCGGTTTGCCTTGGACTTCGATTCGCCCGACTTACATTTATGGCCCTCAAAATTATAACGATTTGGAGGCTTGGTTTTTCGATCGCATTGCGCGCGATCGCCCGATTCCGATTCCTGGTAACGGGATGCACTTCACGCAGTTAGGGCATTGTCAGGATTTGGCGATGGCAATGGCGGCGGTTTTGGGGAATGAAAGGGCGATCGGGCAAATTTATAACGTTTCGGGCGATCGATTTGTCACCTTTGACGGTTTAGTCCGCGCCTGCATCCAAGCTGCCGGCAAATCACCCGATGCTATTAAGATTGTACACTACGATCCGAAACAATTTGAATTTGGCAAAAAGAAAGCTTTCCCGATGAGATTGCAGCACTTTTTTGCCTCAGTTAATAAAGCTGTCACCGAGCTTAACTGGAAACCCGAATTCGACTTAGTTTCTGGATTGAAAGATTCTTTTCAGAATGATTATGTCGTTTCGGGAAGGGACAAAGCAGAGATAGATTTTTCAGTTGATGATGAGATTTTGAAGGCTGTTTAAAGTAAAATTAGACTTGCACACGCTAACCTCAGAAACCCGGTTTCTTCGTATATTTCTCGTTACTGTTCGTAAAACTCGTAGAAACCGGGTTTCTAGCCCATGCGTCTAAACCATGTTAAATAAAAGTAAGGTGCGCCCATAAGCACCCTACGCATCTGAACTTTCAAAGCAAAGATGATTCGCCGACGACTTTACCACTTGTCAGCAGAATCTACTGGTATTTTGACAGACTTTCTGCTGTAAAGCCGATCGCAAATTAGTTAAACTGAATCAAATGCAAAACCTCTCCCCCAACCCTTGTTTTACTCCGAAAGGGGAGAAAAACTCGGAAATATCAGGTAAATTTCATGCTTGGAATCACACTCGGCACACGCTACAGCATTATCCGTCACTTGGGAGGCGGCGGATTTGCTCAAACTTATTTAGCTGAAGATAAGCAACTACCAGGTAATCACCTTTGCGTCGTCAAGCAGCTTAAACCTCAAGCAACCGATCCAGAAACTCTACAAATAGCAAGACGTTTGTTCAATACGGAAGCACAGGTTTTGCACAAGTTGGGAAATCACGATCGCATTCCGCAACTTTTTGCTTACTTTGAAGAAAATCAAGAGTTTTATCTCGTTCAAGAATTTATCGAAGGCCATGATTTAAGTCAAGAAATCACGCCCGCTTCTCCGGGAAATGCCGGAGGGATGAAGGAAGATCAAGTTATTTGTATATTGCAAGAAATTCTGGAAATTTTAGATTTTGTCCACCAGCAAAATGTAATTCACCGTGATGTCAATCCCCGCAATATCCTGCGCCGAAATCGAGATCATAAGTTAGTGTTAATTGACTTCGGTGCAGTCAAGGAAATTACTACTCAAATTACTAATCCTCAGCCCAAGAATAGCTTGAGCGTGAGTATCGGTACTCCCGGTTATATGCCCAGCGAACAAGCTCACGGCAATCCCAAACTCAGCAGCGATATCTATGCCACAGGTGCGATCGCAATTCAATGCCTCACTGGCATAACTCCGCACCAAATGGCAAAAGATCCGAATACAGAGGAAATTATTTGGCAGGATAAAGCATCGGTTAGTCCTGAATTTGCGAAAATTTTAGATCGGATGGTAAAATACGATTTTAGGCAGCGTTATTCGAGTGCGGGCGAAACGCTGGAAGCTATTAAAGAATTGAAAAAATCTTTCAGCGGTACTGTTCCGGTATTGCCTCCAGTTGCTGCGAAAAAGCCGCACAAACCGCGCCGAAAACTGTATTTTAAAATCGGGACTATCGCCAGTTTGATTGGCATGAGTATTATAGCATCAATTTATGGTGTCAATACTTTTAATTCTGTCAATGCAACTGACTTGCATAACCGAGGGATTACTCTTTACAATTTAAGCAAATTTGAAGAAGCTCTGGCAGCTTACGATCGAGCAATAACTCTCCGGCCTGACTACGCGGAAGTTTGGCAGGAAAAAGCTAAAACTTTATATGAATTGAAAAAATATAAGGAGTCACAATCAGCCTATGATAAAGCAATAGAATTAAAGCCGGAATATTTGGAGGCTTGGACGGGACGTGGTTATGCTTTGGATAAGTTGCAACAGTCAAAGGAGGCGATCGCATCTTTTGACAATGCTTTGAAAATCCAGCCCGACTATCCCGCAGCCTGGGAAGGCAGAGGCGATGCTCTGTTAGACTCGCAGCGGTACGAAGAGGCGATCGCCTCCTACGAAAAAGCGGTACAATTTCAGCCTAATTTGTACCAGGCTTGGTACAATCGGGGGCAAGCTTACCAAAATTTAAAACAGTACGATCGCGCGGTAGAATCCTATCAACAAGCAGTTGAAATCAAATTCGACAATTCTGATGCTTGGTACAATTTAGGCAATGTTTTCCTAGAGTTGAACAAAAATCAAGAAGCTTTGGAAGCCTACGAAAAAGCCGTGCGGTTTCAGCCAAATTTTTATCAAGCCTGGTACAGTAAAGGCATCGCTTTGCTGAAAATGCGGAGGCATGAAGAAGCGGTAGAATCTTACGAAAAAGCTGTTAAATTAAAACCTGATTCTTCTCAAGCATGGTATAATTTAGGCTGGTCTTACCATGAATTACGCAAATACGAAGCAGCTATTGAGTGTTACAGCAAAGCCTTAGATTTGAACCCGAAAGAATCTCAAGCGTGGTACAATAAAGGTAATGCTCAGTACAATTTGCAGCGGTACGAAGATGCGATCGCCTCTTACAACGAAGCCGTCTATGTCAAGCCAGATTACTCGGAGGCGTGGTACAGCCGGGGTAATGCCCTGGTAGCGGTGAAAAGATTCGGAGATGCGATCGCCTCCTACGACAAAGCAATTCGCTACAAACCCGATTACGGAGCCGCAATCGAAGCAAAAAAACGGGCCGAAAGTCAGCCCGGAATCAGCCCACAGCCGCCCCAAAAACCGTAAATTGTTAATTAGGAAAACCGGGCGAATGGAATTCGCGTCGATACGAGAAAACTGGGCGAATGGAATTCGCGTCTATACAAACAAAACCCGCCGACGCGGGTTGAAGAAAACCGGGCGAATGGAATTCGCGTCGATACAAACAAAACCCGCCGACGCGGGTTGAAGAATTGACCGTGAAAATTACGTTATTTTCTTTAGTCCGCGCACCATCCGGACATCGTTTGTGTAGATGCGGTTTCAACCGTACGTCCGATCTCGGACATCGTTTGTGTAGGCGCGAATTCCATTCGCCGTCTGCATCTCGGACATCGTTTAAATAGACGCGGTTTTAACCGTAATCTGATCTACTTTTACCTAACAGCAGGACTAATTACAGTGACACGGCGACTGTCTACCAACATCGGCCAAAAACCTCGATCGCTCAATGCTTTTACCGCCGCCGTAGCAGCGTTTTGATCCGTTGTATAAGCGACGAATAAAAAGGGACGTTGGCCGTAGGAAGCTAAGCCTACTTGCGTACCTAATGCTTGCTTGACTTGGGCGGCTAATTCCGGTTGATTGAAGTAATCTACTAACACGGCGTAACCGGGGCCAAGGGCTTGGGGATTGAACGCAAGATTGCCCGTCTGGGGATTGGCGATTGGTTCTGAACCTGGTGCGGGCTGGGGGTTGTAGACTGGCAGATTTTGGGGTAATGATGCTGCGGGCGATCGAACTACATAAGCTTGCAATCCCACAATATCTTTGATGTATTTAACCCAATCGCTAGCAATTTGCGAGTCGCGAAAGCCACCAACTCGCGTCACCGTATCGTTGATGTACCGACACACTGTATTATCAGTATTTCCGGGAAAAGAGCGTTTTGCTCTTTCTTGCTGTTCCGGTGTTTTGGTGACAATTAACAGTAGATATTCGTCGGACAGTGGCGGTTCGCAGCTCGACTGAGCGTTAACAGAACTCGATAAAATTGTCAAGGTCAAAAGAGCGATCGTCGTAGCAGAAAATAGGGGAAGAGAGACAAAAATTTTGTACAATTTCCCCGTTATTTTTCCTAGCTTGGCTGTAGATTCTTTTGCTAGTTGATTCATGCTGTCTGTAGCGATGCGAGGGCATCGGGAATATTTGCTGACGGTGCTTGAAACTCACCTGTCAGTACATATTCTAATCGGAGTTTCAACCAGGTAATGAAAACAGGATCGATGGAAATAATGGCTGCTGCCGGTTGAGGGCATTTTGCTTTTACTTCTGCCATTGTCGGCGCTTCTAAAAAAGCTGGTTGTTTGACCAACCAGAAGTCTATTTGTTTTTCTTGTTCGTTGTAATTGCGATTTCTTTCTTTAAACACTTCATCAAGGGCTTCTTCTTCTAGCAAAAAGCGTTGGCTGGCTAAAACGTAGTAGTAGGTTTGCATTTTTGTCGGTTGTTAGGGGTTAGCAGTTAACGGTTAATGTCGCCTCTACTGGCGATTTTTGCTTGGGTAGGGGCGGTTTGCCGAGTTGTGGCAGTTTGAGAGTTCTAAACTCTTGTGCCGTTTACTTTACCTTATTTGCTGCCATCTTGGTAGATGTAGAGCAAGTTGTGTCTGAAAAATGATTGATGTGAGGGGTTGCGGGAGTTGAGGAGATTTTTTTTATGGCGGTTGATTTTGTCTAAAATTGTAGGAAATGCGCGGGCGTTGACTTCTGGGGAGGAAGTGCCGGCGGATGTGGGGGAAATTGTCGATCGCATTCGGGAACTTCTCCCCAGCAGATTTTCCAGAAACAATTACTGATTTGCAAAATAAATACCCAAATTTGTGAAATATGCCGGGAAAAATTGGTTGAGTTTACGGCGGTGTCATTAAGGTTAAGCAGTATGTATTTGAAGATGGTAAACTGCCAGATATAGCCTTTATCAAAAATATGAGGTACAGGTTGAGATACTTCTGCTTTGCTCAGTACAAGTTGTAAATTCTTCGACTTCGCGGAGGTTGACAAATCTTTTGACAATCTGCAAATATTCAAACAGCAACTAAATAGTTGACCAGAAAGAATTGGTTTAAAGCCTCTCTCTTCTAGGGAGAAATTAAAAGAAGACTATTCCTTACTCCAATCCTCTTCCTGACCGGGAGAGGTCGCTATCAACTGTCAACTGTCAACTGTCAACTGTCAACTGAAATAAACATCTAAAATTTTGCCTCAAGCTTTCATGAATTGGACTTTTGAAAAAAAAACGGATATTCCGATCGCCCCGCACATCCATAAAGCTAGACTAATCTAGAGCTTTACCATAAAAATTTCTCCCCCTTCATGAACATCGCCTACCTAGTCAACCAATACCCCAAAGTCAGCCACAGCTTCGTCCGCAGAGAACTCCTAGCCGTCGAAACTTGCGGCATCAAAGTCGGGCGTTACTCCATCAGATCCTGCGAATCAGAACTCGTAGACGGCGCAGACAAACAAGAACAAGAACTCACCAAAGTCATCCTAGGAGTTGGCGTACAGGGCTTAGCATGGGGTTTACTCCGCACTGCCGCAACTAGACCAATTCGATTCCTCCAAGCTTTGCGCTTAATGTTCAAAGTGGGCTTACACTCAGAACGCGGGATTTTGCTGCATCTAGCTTATTTAGCAGAAGCTTGCATTCTTTTAAATTGGTTTGCAGAATCCGGTACAACTCACGTTCATGCTCACTTCGGTACAAATTCCACAACTGTTGCAATGTTATGTCGCGTGCTGGGCGGCCCTACTTACAGTTTCACGGTTCACGGCCCTGAAGAATTTGATAAAGCTACACTTCTTTCCTTAGATGAAAAAATTAAACGATCGACCTTTGTAGCAGCAGTTAGTTCCTTCGGCAAAAGTCAGCTTTTTCGGTGGTGCGATCGCACTTATTGGTCAAAAATCCACGTCATACACTGCGGCGTCGATGCAGCATTTTTAGCTCACCCCCACATCCCCATACCCGCAGCACCCCGCTTAGTTTGTGTCGGCAGGCTCAGCGAACAAAAAGGTCATTTGCTACTGCTAGAAGCCGCCAGCAAGCTAGCAGTTGAAGGCTTGGAGTTTAAATTGGTATTTGTCGGAGACGGCCCGCTACGGGCTGAAATTGAACAGCAGATTGCACAACTCGGCCTGCAAAATTATATAGAAATTACCGGCTGGGCTAGTGGCGATCGAGTTCAGCAAGAAATTTTAGCTTCCCGCGCAATGGTATTGCCGAGTTTTGCCGAAGGTTTACCCGTCGTAATTATGGAAGCCCTCGCTCTCAATCGACCTGTAATTAGCACTTATGTTGCTGGTATCCCGGAACTCGTAGAACCCGGTGTTTGCGGTTGGTTAGTTCCTCCCGGTTCCGTACAAGCATTAGCTGTGGCGATGCGCGCGGCATTGGAAGCACCTTTAGAAAAGCTAGAAGAAATGGGGAAAACAGGAGCAGAACGGGTAGCGAAACAACACAATGTGGATTTAGAAGCAAAAAAATTAGTAGCGCTGTTTCAAGGATCTATTGAACAATCATTATAAGATAAGAAGACCGGGCGGTTGAAACCGCGTCGATAAAGACAAAACCCGCCTCCGCGGGCTGAAGACAAAGGCGGTTAAAACCGCCGTCTTCTCTTTAGTCCGCGGAGGCGGACATTGTTTGTGTAGACGCGGTTTCAACCGCCGATTCCAAGCTTTTTAAGGAATAGGAACAGATCTCAACAACTTATCAACAATCGTCTTCGCCCTCCTTCCCCCCGCCGGAATCAACCGATGAGAAAGTACGTGCGGTGCTAATTCCTTCACATCATCCGGGGTAACATAATCCCGCCCCGAAATAAACGCCAAAGCCTGAGATGCCCGGTGCAAAGATACCGCACCACGGGGACTCACGCCCAGAGTAATCTCTTCATCCTCGCGAGTCGATCGCACCAAATCAACAATATACTGCTTCAAAGAACCTTCCACCTTCACACCAGCGCACAAACGGCGCAATTCCTGCACCTCTTCCAAAGAAATACAAGGCTGCAAATCCTCAACTGTAAAAGTATCAGAAAGCCGTTCCAACATTTGCAACTCTTCCAGCGCAGCCGGATAGCCCAAAGTCAAAGACAACGTAAACCGATCCATCTGCGCTTCCGGTAGCGGAAAAGTGCCTTGATATTCGATCGGGTTTTGAGTCGCAATCACAAAAAACGGCGCTGGAACATTCCGAGAAACTCCATCTACCGTCACCTGCTTTTCTTCCATCACTTCCAGCAAAGCTGATTGAGTTCGCGGTGTCGCCCGATTAATTTCATCCGCCAGCAAAACATTAGCAAAAACTGGGCCGGGCAAAAACTCAAACTTGCCGCTGCTAGGATTCCAAATATTAGTACCCGTGATATCGGTTGGTAACAAATCGGGAGTACACTGAATCCGCTGAAACTTCCCATCGATCGATCGCGCCAAAGACTTCGCCAGCAGCGTTTTTCCGACACCAGGTACATCTTCCAGCAGCGCGTGTCCGCCGGAAAGCACGGCTACTAGCACCAAGCGAATAGCATCCGCTTTGCCGACAATAGTTTTGCCTAGATTTTGTTTGAGCCGCTCAATATGTTCTCTCATATCCCTGATTTTTAATTGTTAATTGCTAGTTGTTCAATTGCTTGTTCTTTTATTCCTAGTTCTTCTCAGCTAGGACTTCGTTTGTGTAGTAGCGATTTCAATCGCCCAAGCAAAACTGTACACAATGAATTGATAATTAGGACGGGCTAGAAGCCCATCCCACAATTATTTTCCTTGTGGGATGGGCTTCTAGCCCGTCCGAAAATTGGATTAAAAGGACTTTGGCAATCTTGTCTATTAACCATTAGCAGCTAACACCTTTCTAGCAACATCACAATCTGCCTGAATTTGATTTTTTAGAGCATCCAGAGAAGCGAATTTTTGTTCTGGTCGCAAAAATTCTATCAAACTTGCACTCAAGGTTTGACCGTACAAATCTCCAGACCAATCTAACAGGTGAACTTCTACAGTTAGTTGTAGACCGTCTACCGTTGGGCGGCGGCCAACATTCATCACCCCATTTATGAATGATACATTTGATGATCGATCGGGAATTAGAGATTTGGGATTTTCCCACTTATAGGAAGAACTTTCATCTTTGATGATTCCGCCTCCATCCTTGACCGAGACTCGCACCGCGTACACGCCAAAACAGGGCAAAAATTTTTCCGGTGGTAGTTCGATATTAGCAGTCGGAAATCCGATCGTCCTCCCCAGCCGCTGTCCGCCAACTACAGTCCCGACTAAACTGTAGGGTCTCCCTAGTAACTTATTCGCTTTTCTGAGGTCGCCGGATGCCAGACCTTCGCGGATGGCGGAACTGCTGATCCGATCGCCCTCAGCGCAATTGTGCAGGGGTATCAGCGCAACATCAATACCATAGCTAGAGGCGATCGACTGCAAATCCACAGCCGTCCCAGCGCGTCCCCGTCCGAACCTAAAATCAACCCCCACACTAATTCGACTCGCTTGCAGTTGTCGCACCAGAATTTCCTCGACAAACTCAGCAGCAGTCAAAGCCGCCAATTCTCGATCAAACGGCAGCAGGACAAGTTGCTCAACACCCATTGCTGCGAGCAATTCTACCTTTTCTGCCAGAGGCGTCAGCAGTTTTTTGGGTTGACCTGTAAAAAATTCTTGCGGGTGGGGATTGAATGTCACCACAGTAGCGTAAAGCCGATCGCCCGCAGCAGAATTATGACCAGAGAGGCTGTTGCCCTCGGCTTTTGTCTGCGCGATGGAACCATCAAAATTCAGGCGGTTGTCGGATCTCTCAAGCAGTGCTGCTGAGTCGTTGTCCCATGTCGCCGGATGTTCGCCCACAAAATTTTCATCTGTGCCAGCCTGTGAGTGCCAGCTTTGATCCGTTTGAGAAACCGTCGCAGAACTTGACCCAGGCGATCGATTTAAAATTGGCTGCACAACTTGTCGATGCCCTAGGTGCAAACCATCAAAGTTTCCCAAGGCAACGGAAGTTGGAGTCAGAGCAGCGGTAGAAGAAGAAGTTATCCACACGCTTAAGATTTTGACACACTTAGCCAGATTGCGATCGCCAGTCGATTTTAGATTTTAGATTTTAGATTTTAGATTTGACTCCACAGAATCGATCTGGGAGTTAGAACTTCGATCTAAACTTTTTGGTTCTCTACAACTTAAGCCGGGGCTTGTATCCGTCTTTGAGTGAGGTCAGCCTTAGCTTTAATTGGAGATTTCAGGCCTCAAGATTTCAGAACCATCTGGCAATCTCAAATCCATCAAACAGGCACTTTAGGCGCTTCCACCGACTGTTCAGACAAATCCTTGTTATGAGGAGGCAGCAACTGTAACGACAAACCTTCCCGCGCCATCAAACTGTTCGGGAACCTTTGAGCCACTTGCTCTCCCACCTTGTCTAAAAACTCGTCATTGTGCAGCGGGTCGTGGTGAAAAATCACCAACTTTTTGACATTAGCAGCCTTTGCCACCTTCACGGCTTCCTGCCAAGTCGAATGTCCCCAACCAACCCTGCTAGACTTTTCCGAATAATACTCCTCATCCGTATAAGTAGCATCGTAGATCAGCACCTCAGCATCGCGAGCCAAATACAGCACATTTTCGTCCAAACGATCGGGAAAGTGTTCGGTATCAGTCACGTAAGCAGCCGCATATCCCCGCCAGTTGACGCGGTACCCCATAGCTTCTCCGGGATGGTTCAACAAAGCAGTTTCCACCTTGATCTCTCCGATTTCCAGCGGTTTGCCCACTTCGATATCGTTAAATTTCAGGTCTGCCCCCATAATTTGCAGGGGCACCGGAAAATTGGGGTGCAGCATCTGGTCGTTGAGCCGCTGCTGGATAGTAGCCTTATTCGGAGCAACAGCCCCATAGATGTGAAAACAATTGCCCTTGACAAAAGCTGGGACAAAAAATGGGAATCCTTGAATGTGATCCCAGTGGGAGTGAGTAAAAAACATATGAGCTTCTACGGGCATCTGCGACAGGAGAGTTTGTCCCAAAACCCGCAATCCAGTACCGCCATCGAAAATTAGGCGGCTGTCACCCACTCGCATTTCTATACAGGGTGTATTGCCCCCGTAACGTACTGTTTCAGCTCCGGGAGACGCTATGCTACCTCTAACGCCCCAGAAGTGAACCGTAAATTGGTTTTGCATACTAGACATGGGTTTTCCTGCAAGATTGTTCCGGCGAGCCATCGATAAGATATTTACATATTAGTAAGGGCTTGTGCGATCAAACCCAAGCTTTTTGACGGTCGAGTTCCCCACTTGTGAGAATTGCCAAGAGTCTCGCTTCCCAGAAAATGCAAAACTGTTGGGCTTGATAACTGAGGAATAAATTACAAGTTGACTGATCAAGTCTCGATCGTAACTATTCTTTTTCTGTCTTCACTAGCCTAACCCCTGTAGACACACTTTGGGGTAGCAGTTTTACCTGATTCTCATCTGGCAGCCACTGTTTTCGGGCTTCTGCACTTCCCGATCGCCCCAGCACGGTTGGTTATTGGTGCTGTTGCTTGATATCTAGTCCGGTCGATCGACCGTAATATCCAGTCCCTGGGCGCGTTTAGGCCAATATTTGGCAGATATTGCCGATCGAGCGTGACTGCGAGTCCCTACAATAATTACAGTTAATTTTAACGGACTTGAGACCATCGGCCCATCAAACCCCTGCCCCAAGTGTGAGGGACTGCTGTTAATTTAACGAACCTCATCAGTCAAGTTGATTTCCAGAGGATTATTCGGCAGGCGATGCCGCCATCCTTGGAACTATTGCTGTCTGCTGCCGATTGACTGGAACTTTTGCCCGATCGCTCCCTCAAATAAACAGGAAATACTGTGCGGTCGTACTCGATCGAGGTCGTGCCAACTTAATGCCCTACCTGAAAAAATTATAGCTGATGGCAACGCATCTATTTGTTGGCAACGCTCAACTCCAAATCAACTTTTGTTCTAGTTTGGGAGGGCGATCGACATTTTATTCAAAAATCTTAGCAGATGAGGCTGGGTTCACTGCTTGATAGCGATCTGGACGGACAGCAGCAGGTGCTGGTAACAGCATCCAAACAGTATTATTTGATTAATCGCAGGATCACTCCTCAACTGTAGCCCCGCGATCCCAACCACGATCGCAGTCAGTTATTCCCAATTTTGCAATTCTTTAATCTAAAATCGAAAATGGTATGACACCGGGGGGCGCGAGATCCCCGACTCTTGGCAAAAGGCTAAATTTTCGTCGTGCAGTTTTCGGCGGATGAATTCCAGCACTCAAAATACCCGAAATTTCTGAAATTTTCAATTTTTGTGTTTTTTGCCTGTACCCAACTCCGATCGCCTTTGCTCTCAAGAATCAGTCAGAAATATTCGCGCGCTACCTGTCGTGCTTTTCCCAACTATCTTCAATCACTCTTTTTGAGGCAATTATTTCTCAGGATTCGACGCATTTGTGGTACTCACCACGAGTTGGAATTTGTGGTATTATAAAGTCTCACACTCTTGTTTAGAAAAAATCAAAATCTGTGCAAAAGAAGCCTGAATAACTTAAAGTTATTTGTGAAAAAAAGTAAGTATGAATCAATTTAAAAAAACTACAGACAAGCTGAATCAAATGGTAGTGAAAGATTCCGATCGCACTTGGGAACTCGGTCAGCGACGATCCATCGACTTGTCCTTAGAAATGACTGATGCTGGAGCTTTAAGGACATTTAGTCGAGAGGATCGCCCGCAGGAAATCCCCAGAACTGCCGAAAAAAAGCGCCGGAGGGTTGATGGCAAGACCGATCGAACTCGATCGCCTGTGGTTTCTAGCGCCTTTCTCAAGTGGCTGCTAGCGCGTTTGAGTCGATCGAAAGGTGGGCTGGCGGCTTTTGCTTTTACCTTGGCAGCAGTTTGGGGGTGGTGGAACAGTCAGTTATTGTTTTCGACAGGCCTGGGAATCGCAGCGATGATGATGGTTTACCGAGGACAGTCGGGGGAATGGCAATTGCTGCGATCTAAAGCCGAGCAATTTTGGGAGGGCCCGAACCGCCGGTTGGTTTTAGCGGTGGCTGCCGGCGGGATTGCTACTTTGGGGGCTTACATGAGTTTGGCGATTTGGGAAGACTCCCAGAGCCACTGGATGGCTTTGAGCCTGATTTTGCAAAATTTTGGCACGATCGCGATTGCAGGGCTGTTGCTGCGCCAAGCGCTGAGTCTGGGCGCCTCAAAAAAAGATGAAGCAGCGATCGATCGCATCTTCGCAGATTTGACTGATGCTGACCCCGTGAAGCGTTTGATTGCAGTGCGACAAATGACTGATTTGGTGAATCAGGGTGGGTTTCACCGTGTGACTTCTGTCAAAAGTTCGAGCACTCGTTCCCGCGCTGCTGAGTGCTTTCGCCTGATGCTGAGTCGGGAACCCGAAGCTTTAGTCCGCAATGCCCTTCTGGAAGGTTTGCAGACTTGGGACGATACTTATGGAATTGTTTTAGAATCCAAAAATAAAGTCATCGACTATTAGCTGACCGTCAAAAGCATAAAAACTAATGCGATGAATGTTCGGGGCTTTGACGCGCAGGGGTGTGTTAGGGGCGATCGGAGAATTAGACCCTGCCAGATTCGGCGCCGGCATTTCATCCTGAACTATCAGGTTGCCGTTGATGTCGGAAGCAGATAAAACCGTTCGCCGCGAACTGGTGACAAGTCCTGCAACGCTACGGACTGGATACTTGAAAGTTACTTCTATCAGTCCGCTTTTTGGGGCTCCCATTAACACTGTTGACCCAGAAACTGTGAGAAATGCTGGGTTTGAAGGTTGGATGGCGACGGCATTGCTAAAAGTCACTCCCCAATGGGCAAACTGCTGTTCTACTACTTCAAAGCATTTCAAGTCTTCTAATGCTAGGCGAACCATTGCCGGTGCGCTGACGCGCGATCGCGCATCTAACCCTGCGCCCGATCGTTCTGGAGTGGCGACAAATGACTGTTTGCCGTTTAAATCCATGCTTCTACAGGCAGTATCAAATTCTGCAAACCCGTCAGCTAGAAGACTTTTTGCATCAACCATAAAACCCTCGCGATCCCGTTTCCTAAGCAGTTGCATTTTTTGTAGATCTCCCTGATATTAGTTGTTTATTGTGTTTTGGCATTTAGAACGGCGAGACTCGCGATTGCCTTGCCCTGCAATCAGAGGTATCGAAAACCCATCGCCCGCCTTCCCACAAAAACCTTCGACCTTAAAAGGCACTGTTCCGTAAAATATGGTGATTAATTATTCGTGATTGGCTGTCGGCTGTAAAACCTGCCTTGCTTAAAAGCGATATCTAATACTCCTGCTTTCCGAGTGCCTGCTTTCGGGGTCGGCGAACCGACTTTTTTGTGTTGAGGGGTCTCACCCATCATTTTGTTATTATCTCCGATCGGGAGTAGTTTGCAAGGGTGAGGATAACTGCACAGCCGAAGCGCGCCAATCACAAAACTTAGTTGCTGTCTGTAGTTTCAGGTTTCACTTGTACTAAAATAGATTGAAATCAATACTGAATCTTTACAAAAACGACGCCAGCTTTGCAATTTTTTTAAATAAAGACCAGGCGGCGGACTAAAATCTAAAATCTAATAGCGATTGAGGCTTATTTATGCTTGTTCCTCTCGGCTTCGGTCAGCGATCGATAGTTACTTCTCTCGGCAGAATGGTATATTACACTGCCGAAAAAATGCCTTGGATCGGATTGCCGAACTCAAATTCGGCAAATCTACCGAATTTGGTATTTTTTCACGGTTTTGGGGGCGGATCGAGTGCCTACGAATGGTCGAAAGTTTATCCGGCTTTTGCAGCGGAATATCGAGTCTTAGCACCGGATTTAATCGGTTGGGGGCGATCGGAACATCCGCCAAGAAATTATCAGGTTGAGGATTATATCACAACTTTGATTGAATTTATAGAAAAAACTTGCGGCAGTCCGACGGATGTGATAGCTTCTTCGCTGACGGGGGCGATCGTGATTCGAGCTGCGATCGCCCGCCCGGATCTGTTCAAATCCCTTATTTTGACAATTCCCAGCGGTTTATCGGACTTCGGACAGGATTACGGCAGCAGTTTCTTCGCGAAGCTAGTCAACACGCCGATTTTAGACCGATTGCTCTACAGTACGGGCATCGCCACAGACGGGGGTATTCGCAGCTTTTTAGAACAACGCCAATTTGCCGATTCCCGTCGAGTTTACCAAGAAATTGTCGATGCTTATCTTGAATCTGCTTTGGAACCAAATGCAGAATATGCGGCCTTGTCTTTTGTGCGGGGAGATTTGTGTTTTGATTTGTCGCTGTACATCACTCAGCTAACAACGCCGACTGCGATTATTTGGGGTGACAAATCTCAGTTTACTAGCCCGGAGATTGGCCAGCGGTTGGCTAATCTCAACCCGGAAGCAATCAAAGTTTTTCAAACTCTGGAAAATGTGGGTTTGACTCCGCAGTTGGAAGTTCCGGCTGTGACTATTGGTTTAATTCGGCAGTATTTAAGGTTGCTTTCGGAAGGGTAAAGAAGTTCGGCAGCGGATTCTGTAGCGGATGTAACGGATGCAGGTGAGGCAACGGATTTTTTAACGAATTTAACGGATTGATCTTGAAGTCAGAAGTCAAAAGTCAGAGGGAAGAAGGAAGATTAATTCCCAATTCCCAATTCCCAATGTCAACTGTCAACTGACAACTGACAACTGTCAACTGTCAACTGTCAACTGTCAACTGACTATTCTTTGACTCGCACGTCGATGACGCTAGCATTGAAAATGTATTTTTTGCCTTCAAGTTCTAGGGTAGTGCCAATTTTGACTTTGGTATTTCCTAAAACTGGGCCGTTTTCAGTCAGTTGACCTTTTCCCTCTAGGGTAAACATCATATTTCTGCTGAAGGATTCTTCTTCTCTGGGATCGGGTAGAGCTTTGAGACTGCCGTTGGGCTGGGGAACTGCTAGGGTTCTGGTGATAGTTTTGACGGATTTGATCGTAATCTGACCGGAGGGCTGGTTGCGGATCACTACGTTGATTTTATCGCCGGCTTTGAACAATTCTGGAAAGTTGGTGCCTTTGAGTCCGATCGCAATTGCATCGATCTCTACAGGTTTGATGCTAGCGCCGACTTGGGCGACGGAACCGCCGGAAGTGCCGGGAAAGAAGAAGATGCCGACTGCAACTAGCAGTACAATCATCGCGGCACCTACGTCTAGAATGCTGAGTTTACCGAACAACCGGCCTTGAGAATCCAAAATTTTCATAAATCGCTTAATTGACTGACAGCGACAGGAGTATCTGTACAAGCCAAAAGATATTACCACAACGATCGCCCAAAATCCGCAGGACTTGGAGAGTGGCGGAGTGGGGGAGATGGGGAGATGGGGAGATGGGGAGATGGGGAGATGGGGAGATGGGGAGATGGGGAGATGGGGAGATGGGG
>NZ_JAUBVX010000031.1:0-76614 GCF_036706065.1 Microcoleus sp. A2-C3
GTACTGGTACTCAGCGCCAGGAGCTTCATTTTTCTATTCTCAGTACCGCTTAGACCTTAACCGAGAAGTATTGAGAAGGAAGAAGGAAGAAGGAAGAAGGATGAAGGAAGAAGGATGAAGGATGAAGGGAGATTATTATTAGTAACTCCCAACATTCATTTTAATTGTTTTTGTGGTATGTGCGCGATGCGAACCGTAAGTTTAGAGATGAAAAGAGCGCAGTCAAAGGCGCTGCATTGTTAATTTTTCATCACTATTGAGCGACTTGCCAAGCTAGTTTTGCTGCGCCTACGATGCCTGCTTGATTGCCCAATTTGGCCACCAATAACTGCAAATATTCGCGAGAACTGGGGAGTACCCGCCGCTCAATTTCGGATCGAACTGCTGGCAAGAAAAACTCTGCACCGGCACTAATTCCGCCACCGATAATAATAGCTTCCGGCGTTAAAATATAAATGAGACTTGCTAAACCGATACCGAGATATCGTCCGTAATTGTGCCAATATTCTAAAGCTTTGGCATCTCCAGACTTTGCTAAATCTGCTAATTCTAGGGGTTCTAAACCCGTTTCGCGGCGAATTGCTTGCACGGAAACGTACTGTTCCAAGGAACCGCGATTGCCACTGTTGCACTCTGGGCCATCGGGATTTATGGCAATTAATCCGAGTTCTCCGGCGGCGCCTTGATGACCTGAAAATAGTTTACCATCTAAGATAATTGCACCGCCGACTCCTGTTCCTAAAGTTAGTAAAATAAGGTTTTTAAAGTGTTTTCCTGCACCTAACCAAGCTTCTCCTAGTCCGGCACAGTTGGCATCATTTGCTAATATTGTTGGCAGTCCGGTTTTGGCTTCCAACCAGTCAGCGAGGGGGACGTTATGCCAGTTTTTGAGGTTAATTGCTACTCTGGCTATTCTGCCGGCTGCGTCTGCGGGGCCTGGTGTGCCAATGCCGATCGCCCCTACAGCATTTTCTTGTGAATTAAGTTGTAAAATAGCATCGGTGATGGCGGCTAAGACGGCTTCCGGCGTAGCGGGTTGAGGCGTTGGGACAGTTAAGGATTGGTGACAAACGCCGTCAGCGCTAAATCTGCCGAGTTTGATTGCGGTGCCGCCTAAGTCGATGCCGATTACTTGTGTCATTACGATTTGAGATTGTAGTGAGGACTTCAGTCCTCTTTCATCTTATTTGAGTGTGTGAAAATTACCGACGGATGCGGTGCTTAGCTTAATTGATCAGAATATCATGGCGATCGCCCAACTCCGCCAAAATGCTGGAGCGAGGCGAGTTCGGCTATTCAGTTTGTTCTAACGTTCTAACTGACGTTGCGCTACGTCTCGGTTGTGCAAAAATTCGTGGTAGTCTGGTTTGAGAGCAATTGCCTGGTTGAAAGATGTGATCGCCTCTTCAAACCTGCCTAAATTAAACAATGCACGACCCCGATTGTTCCAAGCCTCGTCAAAATCAGGTTGAATTTCTAAGGCTTTGTCGTAAGATGCGATCGCATCTTCCAACCTGCCTAAATTATCCAGTGCACCGCCCCGATTGTTCCAGGCGTCGTGTAAATCTGGTTTGAATTCTAAGGCTTTGTCGTAAGATGCGATCGCAGCTAAAAAATCTCCTTCTTCAAACTGCTCATTCCCTCGATAGCACCACGCATCAGCATCTAAATTAACTTCCGATTCATCCTCCGCATCCCTGCGATTCCCATCCCCAGAAAAACCCAAACCATCCCCAACAAACACCGCCTCAATCACATTCCCATACCCACCATCATCCTCAACCACCGGCAGCGGAAATCGCGTCAAAATCTCCCGCCCAAGATCCCCCGCTACCTGCGACAATTCCCCGCTACCAAATCTCCCCAACAAACCCAGCCGCTGCGCCAATTCCTGAAGCGAAACCACCGCATCCGTAGCAGCGGTGTCATCATGTTCGCCCTCAAACAATCCACTCCCAAACCGTCGCAACCAAGCGGCCAATTCACCATCTCTCAGGCGTTTTGCGATTAAGAATCCCGCGACATCCCCTCGACTCCAGCCGGCATTCACCCCTTCCAGGATTTCCATGAATTTCGACTCGTATTCCGCGTCTGTTAGGGTGGGGCGGGGCGCAGGTGGTGGCGCAGGTGGGGGTGTAGTTCCCAATAGGCGCTGGATTAGTCCTTTGAGGAATTGCCAAATTTTGTTGAGCATTTGTGGGGTTGTGATGGGTGGGGTTGTTTCTATTTTGTTCTGTTTTGCTAGCCACTCGTGAATATCGAATAAACCGGGTTTTTTCCTAATCTGTCGATGATTGCGAATAATTTTGGTAAAAACCCGGTTTATGGCCACTCGTGAATATCGAATAAACCGGGTTTTTTCCTAATCTATCGATGATTGCGAATAATTTTGGTAAAAACTCGGTTTATGGCCACTCGCTTTGTTCCTACTTTAATAGCGGATAATACAGTTCTCCAGTAGAGTTGATATAACCCGCCCGATCGCCCGCCGAGTTACCCGTCCCCATAAATACATCAACTCTGCCCGCGCCTTTAATTGCACCACCCGTATCCTGATCCAAAACATACCGATTTACGGCACTTTGTTCGAGTTTCCCCGCTGCATTGGGATAGGGCAGTTTCGTGCTAATTAATGCTAGCGCGCCGGGGGGCATTAACACTTTATCCGTTGCGATCGACCTTTCGGCAGTTACGGGCACTCCAATGCTGCCAGTAGCAGGTGCGCCGTTAGTATCTCGGAAGAACACAAAACTTTGATTCTTCGGCAAATACTTGTCCATTTCTGCCGGAAAATTGGTAAAATATTCGTTTAGTTTCGGCAATGTTAGCTGTTCTAAAGTAAACTTGCCGTCCTTAACTAATTCTCGCCCGACACCTGTATAACTCTGACTGGTTTTGCCCGCAAAACCCACTGTCATTACGCCGCCGTCTGCTAACTGCAACTTCGCCGAACCTTGGACGTGGACGAGAAATGCTTGGAAGCGATCGCGCAACCAGACCAATTCCAACCCCCGCAACAATCCTTTACTTCCCTGCAAAGCATCCGCACCTTCCAATTCCAATCTGGTTGGGTGAGGTTTCGACCAAGAACCCAAGTTTGGCGGCACTCTGTACAGGGGGTAACGGTATTCGGAATTAGGCGTGCGAGAAGCTGGGTAAGTCGGCTCGAAATAACCGGTAAATGCAACTGTACCTTTGTTGTCTTTGCCGATCGACTTATAAAACACAAATTCCCGCTTGACAGATTCCTGGAGTTCTGCTGGAGTTGTAGAACTGACAACTAATTGCCGGAATCGATCGAGCGATCGCCTAACTCGATCGCGCGTAATACCTGCTACAGGATAGCGGCTGTAAGCACTGGCGGCGGCTTGGGAGTTGAGATAACCGAGGCTGTTGTCGATCGACTTTAACAGCAATTGCTTATCCCCCGGTTTGCCATTTTCGCCCCAGATTTGAGCGTCAAAGGCGATCGACTCCAACTCACTCGGTTGTAATTGACTTACACTAATGGGTTGCAGCGCCGGAATTGCGATCGCGGGCACCGAAAATGCGATCGCCAAAATACAACAGGCGATCGCCAATAGCTGATAACGAAAAATCTTACTCAATTTCCAATCTTTCCTACTCAATTGATAACTTTCCCGATCGATCATTCATCGTATCGTTCGATGCTAGAACTAAATATCGGTTCAACGCGAATTCCGAGAATAGCGGTAGGCCGAATTACCATGTATTCGCCTTGAATATTTTTGATCGGGACATTAACAAATTCTGACGAATCTTGTTTGGGAACCAGGGTTTTATACCACTGTTGAAAATCTTGCAGGGTTGCAAAACGGATTTCTTCGCGGTGGCCGCCATCAATCAGTAGGTGGACGGAATATTCGCTGGGAGTTCTAGCCATAGGTATATTTTAGATTTTAGATTTTAAGGTTTTGGAACGATTTCATATTTTACCCGATCCTCGGCGCATTCCCTCATCTAGTCGGTTGGATTCAGGGAGAGGAGATGGGGAGGGGAAGAGTGGGAGAGTGGGAGAGTGGGAGAGTGGGAGAGTGGGAGAGTGGGAGAGTGGGAGAGTGGGAGAGTTGTATGTCATTGCGCTTCGGGAAAGCAATCGCAGAAACTTCTAGGCTACGCCGACTGAACTTTCAGGAGAATCTCAAATCCAAAATCTTAAATTGATTGACTGCGGCCCCCATTATGGCTACGCTATGGAATTAAGGCTGCTTTGCTTAGAAAGGAAGTAGCTGGCGTCGCTCAAAAATCTAGTTGCACTGTCCAAAGCTGCTGTAACAGCAATGAACAGCTAACCGCCAAACTGGGACAAGCAGTCTGGAGGCTAATGGAGAATTTTATCACTCTCTGTAGCCGCCCTGCTCTGTGTTATCGTGCGGGGCGGCTGGGTTTTTGGGTTTTCCTCGCCAGAAAAACCAAAAACTAGGAGACCATATTATGTCACAGGAATTCGTGCCTGACGACAACTTGTCCGATCGTCCAAATGACGGCTCAACAGTACCCGAACAAGAAGTCGTGCAGATCACGGTTGTCGGTTCCCCCGCAGCCGTGTCAGAAACCATCCACACGTTGTATCGACTGGGATTTGCCGCCGTTGGGGATTGGAGTCCGCCGCAGCGAGGCCCAAAGCCGGGACAAGTTATCAGTGTACTCATCAAGCGATCGTCCCGCAAACCCTAAAAATTGGATGACATACGGTAGGGAAACGGCACAAGGACTTACGCATTAAGACCAAAGAAACCGGGTTTTTTACTTAATCTGATGACTCCAACCAAGGATTTTCGTAAAAAAACCCGGTTTCTGACTATCCTTGCGCCCAGGAATAAACGATCGATCGGGCGGAATACCAGGATTCTGTATTTTACAACACGATTTGAGCGCAACACTTAAAATAGTCTGGATTTAGCGATCGACTGCACCCTTTTGCTATCAATATTTCTCCCTAGCTGGCGGTGTCTGCCAGCCGGAGTCGCGAGGTTCTGCTTCCAAAATGCTGATAATGGTGCACAATTTCAACTTAACAACAAAACTTGCACTATTTTGAGTAAGCTTTTGATGGAACAGCTCAAAAAGTCTGTTTCTAAGATTGATGCCAAACATCAAATTTATCGTTAATCCTGTCCAATTACCAATTACGAACCTATGCCCCGTCGTCAAGACTTAAAAAAGATTCTTCTCATTGGTTCCGGCCCAATTGTTATCGGCCAAGCGTGCGAATTTGATTATTCGGGGACGCAAGCTTGCAAAGCTTTGCGAGAAGAAGGTTATGAAGTTGTTCTGGTGAATTCCAACCCTGCAACGATTATGACCGATCCAGAAACTGCCGATCGCATTTACATCGAACCTCTAACACCGGGCATCCTCGAACAAATTATTGCCAAAGAAAGACCACAAGCAATTTTGCCGACAATGGGCGGTCAAACGGCGCTCAATTTAGCAGTTGCATTGGCTAAAAATGGCGTTTTAGAAAAGTACAACGTCGAGTTAATTGGTGCTAAATTGCCAGCAATTGAAATGGCAGAAGACCGACTGTTATTTAAAGAAGCGATGGCGCGAATTGGTGTCGCCGTTTGTCCTTCGGGAATTGCTAACAATCTCGAAGAAGCCAAAACAATCGGTCACCAAATCGGCAGTTATCCGTTAATTATTCGTCCTGCTTTTACAATGGGCGGTACGGGAGGCGGTATTTCTTACAATCAAGAAGAGTTTGAAGAAATGGCCCAAGGTGGTGTTGACGCGAGTCCCGTATCGCAAATCTTGATCGAACAATCTTTGATTGGTTGGAAAGAGTACGAACTGGAAGTGATGCGGGATTTGGCAGATAATGTAGTGATTATTTGTTCGATCGAGAATCTCGACCCGATGGGCGTTCACACCGGCGATTCGATTACCGTCGCACCAGCCCAAACTCTTACCGACAAAGAATATCAGCGCCTGCGGGATGCTTCGATTAAAATTATCCGCGAAATCGGAGTGGAAACTGGCGGTTCTAACATTCAATTTGCGGTGAATCCAGTTAACGGAGATTTCATTGTAATTGAAATGAACCCACGGGTTTCTCGTTCCTCTGCCTTGGCCTCGAAAGCAACCGGTTTCCCCATTGCCAAAATGGCGGCAAAATTAGCGGTAGGCTACACCTTAGACGAAATTTCCAACGATATCACCAAGAAAACTCCCGCGTCTTTTGAGCCGACAATTGACTACGTGGTGACGAAGATTCCCCGATTTGCTTTTGAAAAGTTCCCAGGTTCCGAACCGACTCTGACGACGCAAATGAAGTCAGTTGGAGAGGTAATGGCGATCGGGCGCAGCTTCAACGAATCTTTCCAAAAAGCGCTGCGGGGATTGGAAACCGGCCGCGCAGGTTTCGGGTGCGACAAACCGGAAAAATTGCCGAGTTTGGAACAAATTCGCGCCGGATTGCGGACACCAAATCCCGATCGCATTTTTACAGTCCGCCACGCGATGATGATGGGAATGTCGGTGGAAGAAGTCTTCGAGCTCACAGCAATTGACCCCTGGTTTTTGGATAAAATGCAGGAATTGTTGGAAGCAGAGAAGTTCTTGAAACGAACAA
Organism: Microcoleus sp. A2-C3; assembly: GCF_036706065.1. Taxonomy (NCBI): domain Bacteria; kingdom Bacillati; phylum Cyanobacteriota; class Cyanophyceae; order Oscillatoriales; family Microcoleaceae; genus Microcoleus; species Microcoleus sp. A2-C3. Next base: position 6,596 of record NZ_JAUBVX010000031.1, read on the forward strand.
CGCTCAAGCAGTTGACAAAAGAGACAATGTTTGAAGTGAAGCAGTTGGGATTTAGCGATCGCCAAATTGCTTATGCTACAAAAACATCAGAAGATGAAGTCCGCGCCTACCGCAAAAATTTGGGCGTAATACCGATTTACAAAACAGTTGATACCTGTGCCGCTGAATTTGAAGCGTTTACACCGTATTATTATTCCACCTACGAAGTGGGAGCGGCAATTTGGGAATTGGGCGATGAAGAAAAGAAGATTTCGCCCGTTGGCCACAGTCTCGCGCCGGAGTCGGAAGTTTTGCCTTCTACTAAGCGCAAAGTGATGATTCTAGGTGGTGGGCCGAACCGGATCGGACAGGGGATTGAGTTTGATTATTGTTGCTGTCACGCCTCCTATTCTCTAGGTGAGGATGGGTTTGAAACAATTATGGTCAACTCGAACCCGGAGACGGTTTCAACAGATTATGATACAAGCGATCGCCTGTATTTTGAACCGCTAACTAAAGAAGATGTTCTCAATATCATTGAGGCGGAAAATCCCGAAGGAGTAATCATTCAATTTGGCGGACAAACGCCGCTGAAATTGGCGATTCCTTTACAAAAGGCTCTCGAAAATCATCCTGACGTACAAACAAAAATCTGGGGAACTTCGCCGGATTCTATTGATGCTGCTGAAGACAGGGAGCGATTTGAAAAGATTCTGCGGGAATTGGATATTCAGCAAGCAGCTAACGGTTTGGCGCGGAGTTTTGAGGATGCTTTGATAGTAGCTGGGCGCATCGGTTATCCGGTGGTGGTGCGGCCGAGTTACGTGTTGGGCGGGCGGGGCATGGAAATTGTTTATTCCGATACAGAATTGGAACGTTACATGACTTATGCGGTGCTTGTAGAACCGGATCATCCGATTTTAATTGACAAGTTCTTGGAAAATGCGATCGAAGTGGATGTAGATGCGATCGCAGATTCTACGGGCAATGTCACCATCGGCGGTATTATGGAGCACATCGAGGAAGCGGGTATCCACTCCGGCGACTCGGCTTGTTCTATCCCTTACCAAACCCTTCCCGACGCAGCTTTAGTCACAATCCGCCGCCAGACAATCGAACTAGCAAAAGCCCTGAAAGTGATCGGGTTGATGAACATTCAATTTGCTGTACAAGGCGAACAAGTTTTCATTTTGGAAGCTAACCCGCGGGCTTCTCGTACAGTACCTTTTGTGTCAAAAGCGATCGGGGTTCCGCTGGCAAAAATGGCATCGCGAGTCATGTCAGGTCAAACTCTGGAAGCTTTAGGTTTTACTAAAGAGATTGTACCAATTCACGTTTCTGTGAAAGAGGCTGTGCTACCATTTGCTAAGTTCCCAGGAACTGATACATTGTTAGGGCCGGAAATGCGATCGACTGGCGAAGTCATGGGGATTGACACAGATTTTGGCAAAGCATTTGCCAAAGCTCAACTTGGCGCAGGCCAAGTGATGCCGTTGTCGGGAACTGTGTTGGTTTCGATGCGCGATCGGGATAAACTAGCAGTAGTACCGGTTGTCAAGGAATTCTTGGAATTGGGTTTCAAAATAGTAGCAACCCACGGCACACGGAAAGTTTTGCTAGAGCAAGGTTTAGATATAGATTTGGTATTGAAGCTGCATGAAGGGCGGCCAAATTTGTTGGATTCGATCAAGAATGAGAATATCCAACTAATTATTACCACACCTTCCGGCGAAGAATCCCGCGCCGATGGCATCTTTATCCGCCGCACAGCTTTGACTTACAAAATCCCGATTATTACGACAATAGCCGGTGCCAAAGCGACAGCAGCGGGAATTCGATCGCTCAAATCTCACCCGATGGAAGTGAAAGCAATTCAAGACTATTACCCGCAAAAGTAGGGTGATTGTAGGGTGCGAAACACTGTTTGATCGTTAGGCCATCGATCCCCCCTAGCCCCCCTTAAAAAGGGGGGGACAAGAGCGTCAAAGCCCCTTTTGTTAAGGGCGAAACCGTCCACTTTTCAAAGTCCCCCTTCTTAAGGGGGATTTAGGGGGATCGAGACTTTGCTAGAAACGTAGAGCACTGATGGCGCACCTTACTCAAACAGCGCACCACCAAAACCTAATCTGAATGAGAATCTAAAGCACCGCTAGACACCATCAACTTCGGCCAAACTAATAAGAAAAATCCCATCCAAGCTAATAAAGGAATCGCGACTAAAACAGTTATCCAAACAGTTTTTAGCAAAAACCAACTACCGGAAATCAGACTCGTGCCAGTCAAAAGAATCGACCAAGGCTGACACCACCAAGGTTTGTAATCCCAAGCACTAATAGCTTTTTTATCAGAACCAGTTTTCATATTTGCAGTAATTTTGTATAGATTGACGGACTGGCTCTCTAGAGCAAACCAATTTAAACATTCATCACCTGTTCGGCTGTCAGCGTTAATTCTGGAAAAGTCTGCGACACAATTCGATCGCTACCCTTAAATGCAGTTGTTTGATAGTTACCGTCTGCATCCAAAAGGTGGACAAATATAGTCGCAACTTTTGGCTTTCCGATGAATTTAGAGCTAGCAATTGCTAAATAATCGACAACCCAATATTCGGCAATTCCTAGACGCTGATACTCATCCAATTTATGAATATAATCGACATTCCAATTCATTGACGTTACCTCCACCGCTAACTGAATTGGTTCGCGCATAGCAGCATAGGCAGAACGGTCAGAATACCACAAATCGCGATCGATTACGCTGACATCGGGTCTCCGTCCTTGTTCGACTCCGGCTTTAGTTACAGTTCTGATAGCTGTTTTGCTTGTCACTACATAATTTAAGCTCAGGTTTTTTATTTGAGCGTGAAAAGAGTCTAAGATGCAGTTAGCAACATCAATATGATTTCTGGTTGAAAATATTTCGATAATCTCTCCGTTCACCAGTTCGTATAATCCATCTTCGGGACATTCTACAAGAAATTGGTCAAAGCTGATTTTTGCAATCATCAGACTTATCCTTACTTTGCAGGAATACTATTAGTCTATACTAGCACAGACAGGAATAAATCTGTTTTTTTGACCGCAGATGAACGCGGATGAGCGCGGATGAACAAAAGATCGTAGCGTAGCGGGGCTCCATCCATCGCCCTTCAGATATTTAACACGCTATATTTCACGGAAATGGTAAAATGCGATCGAGACGATTAGAACGTGATTAATGCTCCTAACCCATGCGGTCGATCGCTTCTTCCTTCTTCCTTCTTCCTTCTTCCTTCTTCCTTCTGCTATAAAGTAACCAACCTAAAAACCGAGCCACTCCAAGGTCAACCCCGAACCATGAGACTAGACGAAGCCGTAGAATTTGCCGAAAACCCAGAGCCGCGCTGTCCCTGCGTCCTCCTGCTGGACACATCGGGCTCCATGCAAGGCGCACCCATAGATGCCTTGAATGAGGGGCTGGAAGTTTTTAGGAATGACCTAATTAAAGACGAACTAGCTAAAAAGCGAGTCGAAGTCGCGATTATTTCCTTTGACAATAATATCAAAGTCGTGCAAGACTTCGTGACCGCCGACCAGTTCGAGACACCGCTGCTGACTGCTCAAGGACAAACCCACATGGGCGCCGGCATTCAGCTAGCACTAGATTTGATTGCCGCCCGTAAATCTGAATACCGCAACAATGGGATCACCTACTATCGCCCGTGGGTATTTATGATTACCGATGGTGAACCTCAAGGCGAATCAGATGATGTTGTGGAAATAGCAGCACAGCGCATTCAACAGGAAGAAACTAATAAGCGCGTGGCGTTTTTTGCTGTCGGAGTGGAAGGTGCTAATATCGCCCGTCTGGCGGAAATTGTCGAGCGCACGCCTGTAAAATTGAGAGGATTAGATTTTCGAGAGATGTTCATCTGGCTGTCGGCTAGTATGCAGAGAGTTTCTCACTCAAAAATTGATGAACAAGTCGCATTACCGCCGCCCGGATGGGGAACTGTTTAGTCATTTGGCAGTTGGCAGTTGGCAGTTGGCAGTTGGCAGTTGGCAGTTGGCAGTTGGCATTGGTGATTAGTCATGGGTGCGAAGTGCTTACAATGAATTGGGAGAATCTCAATTTTTCTTTAAGAGTGCTATCCCCGCTGGCTTGGTTATAGAAGCGAGCGGGGACAGCACTACTACAGAAAAATGCTTTTTACAACAATGAGATGCTCCCAATGAATTTCCATAGTTTTGAATTTACGAAGTTTGGAATACAAGAGTTATTAATGGAGAATTCATCTTTTAATTGGCAAGTTGTCGCGGCATCGGTGACTGGTACGAGCCACGAAAAACGATCGCAACCCTGTCAAGATGCCCACTGTTGGCGCGTCTTACCTAACGGTGTTTTGGTGGCAGCAGTTGCCGACGGCGCGGGCTCGGCTACACTCGCCGAAGTTGGAGCGAAAATTGCTGTGGAAGCGGTTGTGGAAACGATTTGCCAACAGGATTTGCAGCCTGAAAGTGATGACGAGTGGCACGTATTTTTAACAGCATCGCTGCAAGTCGCACGGGCGGCTGTGGAAGCAGAAGCGGCAACGCGGGAAGTGGCGGCGAGAGATTTGGCTTGCACTTTAATTGCGGTTGTTGCTACAGCGGAATTAATCGCAGTTGCTCAAATTGGTGACGGTGCGGCGGTGGCGGGTGACAGTGAGGGAAATGCGATCGCCCTTACCATACCTCCCTGCGGCGAATATATCAACGAAACTATCTTTTTGATTTCACCAAATGCGATCGAAACAGCGCAATTTCAGGTACTTCGGGAAAAACTGCGGCACTTAGCTGTGTTTTCCGATGGCTTGCAAATGCTAGCTCTCAAAATCCCCGAAGGTACCCCCCACAAGCCGTTTTTTACGCCGTTGTTTCGGTTTTCGGGCGAAGCGAAGGAAGATTCGGATGCAAAAGAGCAGTTAGAGTCGTTTTTGCGATCGCCCAGAGTCTCCGAACGCACCGATGATGACTTAACATTATTGTTGGCAACTTTTGCGAGTTCGGAGGAAAAGGAAAATTTAGAATAGATCAATTGCAAAAGCCAACATCTATCTGCGTCAATCGGCGTTGATCTGCGGTTAAAAGTTCCCGCTTCTGAATTTGGCAACAAGTCTAATTCGTTGAACCGAGCCAGCGGCGAAAATTTGGCGCGCTTCTATAATAAAATCGAGGTGTCACACAATTTTGGTTTAGTCTGTACAGTAGGTCGTCACTTGCAAGCACAAGATATTAAGGATAAGCTCAACTCCCTAATTAGCGAAGCAGCTCTCATAGATCCGAGTTTGGCGAGAAGATTGGATGAAATCAATCGCTGGGTGAAAGATGTTAAACCCGGTTCGCTAACTGCTAAGAAATTTGTGGTGGCTTTTTTGCTACAGCTTATCCGAGATTCTCAGGTTTGGCTGGCAGTTCAATCTCTACCTTCGGAAATAGAAAAACAAGCGGCGTTTGAGTTAATGACTCCGGGAGAAAGGTATTGGTACGGCTATCTATTTCCTAAATGGCTGAGTGAAAACGATCGCAAATTTTACATCTGGAAACAAAAACTCAAGGCGGGTAAATTCGATCCGGCTGACGATGGCGTCATTCGTGCGATCGCCTCCCGGATAGTCGAACGCCAAGGCAGTGTTTTGTATCGCTATGTAGCAGATCTTTCTATGGCAACCGATTCGATCGTTAGCAACCGCCAACAGCAGCCCCTCTGCATTCAAGTCACCACTCTTTCTGATGAATTTTCGGAACAAAAATATCAACAATGGCAACAAACTCTTCAAGGCTGGGGGATTGACAGAGGACTATTTTTAAGTTATGATACAAAAGATGCAAATTTCCTGAACCAGTTAGTTAACATTGCATTATATAATAGTGATAATTTGCCCGCAGGTCGTTACCTCAAATTCCCATAAATTCACCCGATCTGCTGCTGAGAATAGTTCGACTGCTAAAAACTCGGTGAACAAAAAATTTTGAATAACTCACATATTGCAGAATTCTAGACAAGGCCACAAACCTAACCCTCAGCCCGCTTCCCGCAAAAAGGAAGGCTACGCCAAGATTTTTCCTCCCATTTTCTATTTCGGGGAGGTGTATGGCAAGCTGCGGCAACAGGTACTTGATACAAATGCTAAGCAACGGGAAGATTTACCGCAGCAATCAATAGCGGTAAGGTACCCATTGCGCACCCTACGAAAGATAGAGATTTGATTTAATCGCGGTGAAGTTGTTGGAAATAAAATCAAATTACATCAACATCAATACTATGACAGTACAAGGCACAAGCACCGTTGAAAGCAACTTGCAAAAAGTCTTTGAAGAACTAGAAGCTGCCCGAAAAATGCAGGATGATTGGATGAATCATGGGGTAGATTTTGTTGATTTCTATGTGGAAGATGCTGGCGGTGATTGGTTGGAAAAGTGGGGAAAATGTGAAGAAGAATTAGAGTTGATCAAAATTAAACAGGTAGATGTTGAAGCAGTCAAAGTAGCGATCGACCTTTCGGACTTTGGGCAAACCAAACTGCTGGAAATCGCCTTGACTAGCCACTGCCATACCAGCGAGTGCGATCGCCCGCACGAGTCTCCCACTGGGCAAGAGGTGAAGCAGCAACGGCTGTCACTCCTAGGGGAAGCGATTTTCGGTGCTGTTGTTACCGATTACCTGTACCGCGAATATCCCTACCTGAACTGCGATGCTATCTCAACTTTAAAATCTCGTTTAGCAGACAATAAAAAACTGGCGGAATTTACACAAAGTTGGAAATTGAAGGAACTTAGTTGGCGGGTTAGGAGCGGGAAAGAAACAGACAAAAGCGAGTACAATATTTTTTTAGCTGAGACTTTTGAGGCTTTGTTTGGCGCGATTTACTTAGAGTTCGATCGCGATTTTTGCCGTGCGGGTAACTGGCTGATTCAAAAGTTGATTGAACCAACTCTGGGCGAACATCTCGATCTAACTCAGCAGTCGAAAGGTACGCTGGAAAATGAGCTAAAACGGCGGGAAATCCTGGGGGCGGACATTCTTGAGGCGATCGCGATCGACTATCTGTACAATCGCTTTCCCGATCGCAACAGCAGCCAGCTAACTCGTTGGAAAAATCTGTTAGGGGCTAAAGAGATTTTCCCGAAAGACTTTAAAACAAAATTAGGCAGTCATTACCTAGAATTGGAGAGCAATTTCTCGCGTACCCGCGACTGGCTGGTGGATAATTTCATCAAAACCGCAGTTGACGAACTAGAAGACGAAACAGGCGATCGACTAAAATAAAATCAACTCCTAAAAAAAATGGGAAAACAGCAATGGTTACACAACTGCAATCTCCCGAAAAATCAAAGATCATCTACCCCGACGATAACGGCGAACCGATGTCAAACAATACGGATCAGTTTCGATTAATCGTTTGGATTAAAGAAAATTTAGAATTGCTGTTTGCAGACGATCCAAATGTTTTGGTAGCAGGTGACTTGCTTTGGTATCCAGTGGAAGGGAATAATAAACTACGCCAAGCACCAGATGTGATGGCAATTTTTGGCATCCCCAAAGGATATCGAGGTTCTTACCAACAGTGGAATGAAGATAATATTGCGCCGCAAGTCGCCTTTGAAATTTGGTCGCCGGGAAATCGTCTGACTCCGATGATGCAAAAATTTCAATTTTACGAACGCTACGGTGTGGAAGAATACTATTTGTACGATCCAGAAAAATTGGAACTGATAGGATGGTTGCGGGTTGAGGGAAAATTAGAACAGATTGAACAAATGGAGGGTTGGGTAAGTCCGAGACTGGGAGTGCGGTTTCAATTATCTGAAACAGGACTCGAAATGTTCGGGCCCTCTGGAGAACCATTTATGAGTTTTGCTCAGATCGATCGACTGCGACAGCAAGCCGAGGCGCGGGCCGAACAAGAACGGCTGCGGGCTGAACAAGAACGACAGCGGGCCGAACAGGCAGAAATGCTGCTGGAACAAGAACGATCGCGATCGCAAGCTTTAGAATCAAGACTGCGAGAAATGGGAATCGATCCCGATCGATTGTAAGCACAATTGCAAAATTGAACTATTGTGGAACAGGCCCGAAAGCCTCTTGCTGAGTTTTCCAGGACGGGCAGGATGCCCATCTCACAATAAAATAGAATTACGGGTTTATCAGTGGGGTAGCTTTCTTTAATCTAAAATCCAAAATCTCAAATCTCAAATTGATTAATCCTCTATCCCCTAACGGAATTCTATGCAGTTGCAGCGCCAATTTAGCGGACAACTGATTGCGATCGACACCAACAGCGCGATCGCCAGTGGCGGTGAAGGTCGCATCTACCCGATCGCCAAAGACTCGTCCCTTGTAGCAAAAATCTACCACAAACCGACAGACGAAGACGGCGACAAACTCACTGTCATGTTCAGTATGCCGCCCGATGCGCCGATCTCGGAAGTGGGACACTCATCAATTGCTTGGCCGATAGATTTGCTGCATACTGTCGGCGGGCGCGAAAAAATCGTCGGTTTTGTGATGCCGCGCGTCAAGAAAGCCTTGCCGGTACACACTTTCTACACACCCAAAACCAGGCGCGAACAAAAACCGCTATTTAACTATCTTTACCTCCATCGCACCGCCAGAAATCTCGCCTCGGCTGTAAACGCCCTCCACGTCAGGGGTTACGTCATTGGCGATGTCAACGAGTCGAACATTCTCGTCACGGATACGGCTTTGGTAACGCTGGTAGACACCGATTCGTTTCAAGTGCGCGATCCTTATACAGGTTACGTTTATCGGTGTCCGGTGGGGAAACCGGAGTTTACGCCGCCGGAATTGCAGGGGCAGACTTTCCGTGATATCGATCGAGCTCCAGAGCACGATTTGTTCGGTTTAGCGGTATTAATTTTTCAATTGCTGATGGAAGGTACGCACCCGTTTTCGGGAGTTTATCTCGGTAGCGACGAACCGCCGTCTTTAGAAGCGAGAATTCGATCGGGCCATTTTCCCAGCGGTACCAAGCGGATTCCCTACCGCCCGATGCCCGCTGCGCCAGCCTTCGAGATGCTGCATCCCCAACTGCGGCAGATGTTTCTCCGCTGTTTTGAGGAAGGGCACGGCAATCCGGCGGCGCGCCCGGATGCGAAAACTTGGGTGAATGCGATTCGGGAAGCCGAAGATTCCCTAATTACTTGCAGCAAAAACACTCAGCACAAATACGGAAATCATCTGAGTCGGTGCCCTTGGTGCGATCGGGCAAAACTTCTCAAAGGTCGCGATCCGTTTCCTTCGCGGCAGGCAGTCAGCAACGGATTGCACTTGCAGCCCGCGAAAACCAAGCGTAAAAAGCCCCAGCCACCGCCCGTCGTGAGGGAGACCGCAGTGCGTCGCCAACACCAGTCCACGGGGCTGCCACGCCAAATGGGAAACTATCAACTGCCGATGCTACCGATACCTTCTCGGAGTCGGACTCCGGTGCCTCGGATTCCCCCTAGCAAGTTTGAGCGCATTGTTCAGGATGCTGCTTGGGGAGGTGTTTGGGGGACTTTGTGTTTGGCGGCGGTGGCGGGGATTTTTTCGGCAATTACTGAGGGTGGCGGCGCGATTTTGGGGGCGATTTTTGTCGGTTCGATTTGGGGCAGTTTTTTTGGGATGATGTGGGGTATTTTTACTTTGTCGCCGAACCAGATTTGGCGGAAGTGGGGGGGAGTTTTGGTGGGGACTCTCTGGGGGGCTTTCTTTTTGGCTGCGATCAGCGGTGTGGTGTTTGGGGCGATTAGTGATAATTCGGCGATCGGACAGGCGATTTTATCTGGCGCGGGGATTGGTACTGTGTGGGGCTGTGTTTGGGCTGGTTTTCCGCCTCCTCTGGCGCTGCCAATGGGCAGAGTGTGGGGCCGGCGGGGAGCATTTTTGGGGGCGGTTTGGGGAGCGTTTTTAGGGACTTTGGCTGGTGTTTGTTTGGGGGCTGGGTTGGTGGTTTGGCAGCAATATAACGGGCAGATGCGGCCGATGATCGAGTTTGGGGGTTTATTGCTGGGTGTGGCGATCGTGGCGGCGGGTGTGGGTGCGATCGGGGGTGTGGTTTCTGGGAGTTTGTTGGGTGTTTGTGGGTTTGCGCCGAAGCTGCCGGTGTCGTTTCAGCCTTCGGGTGTCAGCGGTGCGGCTTTGGGTTCGATTTGGGGCAGTTTTTTGGGGACTTTTGCGGGTGCGGTGTTGGGGGCGGGGGTTTCTGCGATGTTTCCGGCTGTCAGCAGTGGGGTGTCGGTGCAGTTGGCGCCTGTGGCGGGTGCGATCGTGGGAGCTGGTTTGGGCGCGATTTGGGGCGTAATTTCGGGTACTGTTTGGGGGGCGTTGGGGAAGTGGTGATTTGATTAGATTTATGGGTTGAGACTTATTGGATAAATCTTTGATCGATCGCAAAACCGCTCCTTCAAGGTAGATAAACCCAGCCCAACGCAGATGTATTTCAACAGCGGATCAAGAATTACAATCTTGTCTATGAAGCAATACGGTTCACTTAACGTTTTTTGTCAGCAGCGATCGCGCGTGAGAGCAATCGCAGAGACTATGACACTTATCGGTTAAGTCGCGCTGAGCAATTATCTGCTTAAGTGAACCGTATTGGGGTATGCGGGGAAAGTAAAATACTTTGAAGATTTAACTACGCCAACATTTGTTTCCTCAAGTATTTTGTAAGGTGCGTCGCGATCAGATTGTCGATTTTTGTTGAGGATTTTTCGAGGCGACACACCCTACGACTGCACTGTTACTTACCCAACGCGAAAAGATTGGCCCATCGCTTAAAATTCTTGAGTCTCTTCTCGCTGCAATTGCTGTCTAATTTTGGCAAATTTCCTAACTGTTTCCACAGAGTACAACCGTTCTCCACAGCTTAGGCAAACTTCAGCGGATACTTTTAAGATAGCAGTATGCTTGCCGCCCCGTAAAAGTTTATCGACTTCTTTGATAACTATTTCACCGCCGCAAATTGGGCATTTTTCTACAGATAGCATTGTTAATTTCTCCTATGCAAATACTGCTTCTACGGATTTCGGCAATTCTATCGGCACGAAATATGCGACTGGATACAAATAATCTTCGCCGGATTCATCAATAACTCGGATGAATTGATGTTCCGCAGCGCGATTATCGGGTATGATTCGATAGATTTTTCGCACTTCCAAGGATGCTTGATAGTCTTGATTGTTAATGCAAACTACAAATTGGGTTGGTAAGTTAAACTTCATATTCGGATAAAGTAGTTAGTTCATAAACGGTTGCGTCTGTCATCAAAATCGACCCTTCTGCCGTCAATTTCCATCTGTCGTGCCACGAACCTGTTTCGATATATCGTTTAACCAAACCATCAGCCGCCAGTTTTTTTAAGACAACCATCATATCAGGTTCTCGCGGTACATCTCGATAGGAAAGTTGCTTTGCGAGTTGGTACCAATTGCATTTTCCTTTACCTCTAGCTACCAATGCAAGAAGCACTAATTCAAGCTGAGTTAGTTGAGTTAAGTTTTGCATTAAAAGTTCTCCACGCTTGGATGAAATAAAACGCCAAATCCTTCTTTTAGCAGGACTTACCCATCAAGGCAAAGAAACCGGGTTTTTCAATCGAAATTGAAGATTTTAAGCAAATATTTTGGTTAAAAAACCCGGTTTCTAGCTACCTGTACCTAAGTCCTATTTAGTTTGTCATACTCAAAACTCAACCTATGAATATTCTTTTCTATTGACTTTGATTGACTATTCATCAACAGTCATATTATCAAACAAAATAGGTTGAATTCGCCTCAAGACCTCCTCAATTATATCCGATCGACATTCACTAAGAAAACTTGCTTGCCTTGCCCGATAATCTAAAGAACGCAGTTGATCCGTCATAATTACACCTGTTATCGCTTCACCTTCTGGAATGGGAACATAAAACGGATTTTTGCGTTGTGTGCTGCTAATAGGACAGACGAATACAAACCCCATTTTTCGGTTAAATTTAGTTTGACTCACAACCAATGCAGGCCTAGTCCCCATTTGTTCGTGTCCTGCTTGAGGGTCAAAATTGAGGCGAATAAAATGACCTCGTTCGGGGATATAGTTTACCAAACTTCTTCTCCTTCTGGTTTTCCCCAAGAGACTTCTTCGCTAGATTCTATTTCGCCGGCCAATAATTCATCTAGGGTATATTTGGATATTTTATTATTTACAGGCTCTATGACCAGTTTCCCATTTTCTATGGTGCAAATTACTGAATCTTCGGCTTTAAGATTGAGAAACTTTACTATGTAGTCTGGTATTGGCAAAGCCAAGGAGTTACCTAATTTGCTGATGTGTATTTTGGCTGTCATACATTTGCGATGTTAACACTCAGGTTTATTTATCATAACACAATTTGTTTCCTCAAGTATTTTGTAAGGTGCGTCGCTATGAGATTGTCGATTTTTGTTGAGGAATTTTCGAGGCGACACACCCTACGACTGAACCCTATTGAGATATAATGTAGTTTTAACACAACACAAATCATTGTCCTATGAAAACTGTTGACAAAAGCCAATTAACCGCTCAATTACTAGAATTTTTGCAACTTGTCGAGCTTGAAGGCGAAGAAATTTTAGTGATGGATGGGAATAAACCAGTTGTGAGAATTTGTCAGTATGAAAAGTCTCTTTCAACTGAAGAATTATTTAAGGATATGCGGGGGAAAGTAAAATATTTTGAAGACTTAACTACGCCAACAACTGAAGAATGGCAGGAAGTATGACATTTGTTCTTGATACCTGCGCTCTCATCTGGTGGAGTTTAGATCCAGACAAACTTTCTCAACCAGCAAAAGCAGCTTGTCAGCAGATGGAACAAGAAAAAAATGGTTTGGTTCCATCAACGGCAATCTGGGAAATAGCTATCAAGAACAAAAATCATAAGTTAGATTTAGGAGTAAGTATTGATGACTATATCGCTACTTTAAAAAAGTCTAATGTTATTCGGATCGTTCCAATTGATGAGGATATTTGGCTAGAAAGTGTCAAGTTAGAATGGGAACACCGAGATCCAGCAGATAGAGTGGTTGTAGCAGTTGCTCAAAGGAATCAAGCTGCTATTATTACAGCAGATCGAAAAATAGCTAGTTTCTACTCTTTAGTAATTTGGTAAATCGAATGTGCCAGGTATCGGAAACGTAGAATTGGCGCGGTTTCGTGGTTAAAGCCTTGGTTAGAAATATTCACGAAACCCTGTAACGCTTAGATGTTACATTTTACAAGTCTTGATGCGATAGAAGAGAGACCTCCAAATGCCCCCCCAAAGCGCCACCAACGCACGGACCATACCACCCCTACGGGGAGGTGTCCTTCTGGTGCTTTGATGTTGAATTTTAGATCATAAAAAGACAACCATTTGGTTTTCACACGCCACCCGACGCGATCGGCAAAAGCTTGCAATATTTTATCATCATATTCCTCCCTCGTTCCCCCCAGACTTTCATAGATGCGCTTCTGTACAGAAAAGCCAAAGTGTCCATTACTATATTTTACCCAAAGTTGGTCAATGGTGCGTAAATCTTCACAGGGAAATCGATCGATATCTTCAAATCTCAGCCACCCATCCTCTCTTCTCCCCGCTACCTCCACCATCTTATTCGCCGTTTCCTCATCCGCTTTTTTCCATTGTCCACTAGCCAGTAAATAGCGCAATTGAGTATAGTCTACTCCGCGTTTTGACTTCAGGGGAACATCCGCCGAAATTGGAATAGTTAATGATACATTTGTAGGCGGTGGAGAAACTGTGGATTGAGAAGATTCCTTGGCTGCGATGCTCGTACTCACAGAATTACTGCACTTGGAAATAATAGAACTAGATTGAGAGGATTTCTCATTATAATCTACTACCAGATTACAAGTCACGACGCGAGAGAAGAGAATGCCACGCCCATGCTCCAACTCTACCTCCATCCGACCCCATCCATTCTTCCCCCACCCGATACCCCACCCCAATACCCTCCCTGGAAGGTGTCCTTCTGGTGCTTCCTTGTTGAATTTTAGATCACAATAATAAAACCATTTTTTCTTCACGCGCCACCCTACATGATCGCCAAAAGCTTCCCAGATTTTCTGTTCATATTTCCTAGTTCCCCCCAGACTTTGATAGATGCGCTTCTGCACCGAAAAGCCAAAGTGTCCATTACTGTACTGTATCCAAAGTTGGTCAATGGTACGCAAGTCCTCGCAGGGAAAATTATCAATATGTTCATCATCCAGCCATTCTTGTTCCTCCGTACCCGCCACCTTCCACATCACTTTCTGAGTTTCCTCATCCGCCTCTTGCCATTTTCCAGTTGCCAGTAAATCGCGCAACTTAGTGTAGTCTACTCCGCGTTCTGACTTGAGGGGAACATTAGCCGAAATCGGAATAGGTAATGGTACAGTTGTATACAGTTTACAAGTTTCGACGCGAGAGAAGAGAACCTTCACCCTCCAACCCCAAACAAACCAACCGCTAAAAACCAAAGGGAGATGGCCAATTGGTGCATTGGATGCAAATTTTAATTCTCCAACACGGCCGTTCACGCGCCACCCCACACGATCGCCAAAAGCTTCCCAACTTTTATGATCATATTCCTTGGTTCCCCCCAAACTTTCATAGATGCGCTTCTGCACAGAAAAGCCAAAACGTCCATTACTATACTTTACCCAAAGTTGATCAATGGTGCATAAATCTTCACAGGGAAATCGATCGATATCTTCACTGTTCAGACGGCCTTCCCTTGCTTTACCCGATCCTTCCAGCATCACATATGCTGTTTCCAGATCCGCCTCTTTCCACTTTCCGATGGCTAGTAAATCGCGCAACTTAGTGTAGTCTACTCCGCGTTCTGACTTGAGGGGAACATCAGGCTCAATAGGAGTAGGATTAGGAGGTGCAGGTTCCGGGGATTTGGTTTTAGCAGGATTTTCCGAACTCGGCGGATCTAGTATTGGTACTTCCAGTCTAGGAGTAGGATTAGGAGGTGCAGCTTCCGGGGATTTATCGGTTTTAGCACTATTTTTAGAACTCGGTTGATATGGTATAGCTGCTGGCTGTATCTTGGCAACGGCAATTCTTTGTAATCCCTTAATCGCATCCATATCGGTACCATGAGATGCAGCCAACACCCGAATCCATAACTGTTCTGCTATATCTAAATCTTGGTGAATTTCAGCATAAAAAGCATCATTTTTCATCGTTGCAACATCATTTAAAGTTGCATATTGCGGGCAAAGAATCAAGTGATACTTGCTGGCAGGCTCAGCAATAATATAAGGAGTTTGTCGAGACGTATCACCTTTTTTGTATTGCCGAATCAAATCGGGAACTCGCCCATTCAAATAATGATTCAATCGCTCAACAGTTGCACATCGACCTTGAGCGCCTAACCCTTCCAGTAGTGCTTTTGTAAAAATCCCCTGCTGTAAATCATTAATTTCATAGGATAACTCATCAGGACTGCAAGAGAAAATTGTAATTACTCCTTTTTCTCGCGCAGCCTGAGCGGCTTGATAGCCGATTCCTTCTCCCGATTTACTTCCTTGACTCCGACAAGCATCCAGAATCAGGACAACATTATCAGCACCACAGCGACGCAATTGTTCTGTCACGTAACTAATCGAAATCGCTGTACCTGCAACATCTCCCGGATCGCTATCACAAGCCATCAGATAATCATACCCCTTATGGCGCATCCCGTGCCCACTGAAGAAAAACCAAAAGTTATCCCCAGCTTCCATAAATGGCTTTTCAAACGTCGTCCTCAAAACTCGTCTCAGGTTGACAAAAGAAGCACGAGTCGATTTACCTTTAATATTTGGCGACTCGTCGGAGCAGAACAAAACTCGCTCAAATCCCGCTTCTTTGACAAGAAAATCTCGCATTAACTCTGCATCCCGCTTGGCATACTTTAACGGTTGCGAGAACTCGTATTGATTAATGCCAATTGATATTGCCAAATTTCTTCCCATTTTACCTTAAGACTTACGTTTAAACCTTAACAATACAGTTCTTGTATCTGCAACTTTTGCACCCATAGCCATTAAACTGAAAGAACCTTCAGCATTAATACCAACAGATAACTCAATTTCAGATAACTCGATCGCCTTCATGTCAGCTTCCAGATCCGCTGCACTGAACATTTTATCCACCGTTTTCATGAACTCAGCCAGTTCTCTTTCTAATTTCTTGATGCTGACTTTGTGCAGCCGCAAGCTATCCACCGCTTTTGTCACCTGTTTGTGTGCAGACTCAGCGGGCTGTTGTGCGTCAAAAAAACCAGAATAGTCTCCTGTATGTGCCCCAATCTTCGCACCTTCCAAATCAGGTGCTTCCGGTGACTCATCGGGAGTATCACCACCTATCGCAATGCTAATCATTTCATCGGGCATAACTGCTAAACACTCCAAAGTATTTATTATATAATTTTGCCAGATATTTACCGGAATTGTAACGATAAATTTCACCCAAAATCTTCATCAACATATTTTCGCTTTCCCGGTGATAGCTGCGTAAGACTCGCGACGGGCTCAACATACGTCATGCGAGTCAGAGGTACGCGAATTTTTATCAAAAATCCTAAATCCCAAAACCTCATTACCCAAACAGACCCTTTCTATGGCAACCTAAAAAACAGCAGACACAATTTTATAGACCTTCGTAACAAAACTCTACCAATCAACTATGCAAACTCTGCCCAATCCAACTAAAACCCCCACAACCGAACCGATTTTCGACACCAGCATCAAACGCCGCAAAACCCGTCCCGTCAAAGTCGGCAGCATCACGATCGGCGGAGGCAACCCAGTCGTCGTACAATCGATGATTAACGA
Source organism: Microcoleus sp. A2-C3 (assembly GCF_036706065.1). Taxonomy (NCBI): domain Bacteria; kingdom Bacillati; phylum Cyanobacteriota; class Cyanophyceae; order Oscillatoriales; family Microcoleaceae; genus Microcoleus; species Microcoleus sp. A2-C3. Next base: position 23,422 of record NZ_JAUBVX010000031.1, read on the forward strand.
AGACACCCTCGACATCGACGGTTCAGTCGCAGGAATTCGGCGCTTGCACGAGATAGGCTGCGAAATCGTCCGCGTTACCGTGCCCAGCATGGCCCACGCCAAAGCTTTAGCCGAAATCAAGCAAAAATTGCAAGAAACCTACCAAGCCGTGCCCCTGGTTGCTGATGTCCACCACAACGGGATGAAAATTGCCCTCGAAGTCGCCAAACACGTAGACAAAGTGAGAATCAATCCCGGACTTTACGTGTTCGAGAAGCCGAAAGCCGACAGAACCGAATACACTGATGCGGAATTCGCGGAAATTGGCGAAAAAATCCGCGAAACCCTGGAACCTCTGGTGATTTCCCTGCGCGATCAAGGTAAAGCTTTGCGAATCGGCGTTAATCACGGTTCCCTCGCCGAACGGATGCTGTTTACCTACGGCGACACGCCCGAAGGTATGGTGGAATCCGCCCTGGAATTTATCAAAATTTGCGAATCCCTCGACTTCCGCAACATCGTGATTTCCCTGAAAGCTTCCCGCGCGCCGGTGATGGTGGCTGCTTACCGCTTGATGGCGCACCGGATGGACGAATTGGGCATGGATTACCCGCTACATTTGGGCGTTACGGAAGCTGGGGATGGCGAATACGGCCGCATTAAATCCACGGCTGGTATCGCCCCGCTGTTGGCTGACGGTATCGGCGACACGATTCGCGTCTCGCTGACAGAGGCGCCGGAAAAGGAGATTCCTGTCTGTTACAGCATTCTGCAAGCTTTGGGATTGCGGAAAACGATGGTTGAGTATGTGGCTTGTCCTTCTTGCGGCCGCACTTTGTTTAATTTAGAGGAAGTGTTACACAAAGTGAGAGAGGCGACGAAGCATCTGACTGGTTTGGATATTGCAGTTATGGGTTGTATTGTCAATGGGCCGGGGGAAATGGCTGATGCTGATTACGGCTATGTCGGGAAGCAACCGGGTTATATTTCTCTGTACCGCGGCCGGGATGAGATTAAGAAGGTTCCTGAGTCTCAGGGTGTGGCAGAATTGATTGATTTGATTAAGTCGGACGATCGCTGGTTTGAACCTGAGTAGGTTTTACTGGATTTAGTTTTGAGGTTTGGGGCGTTGATCAAAGCAAAGGGTGTCAACAATCGCCTGAAACCGTTAAAAAATCTCGCTTTGTATCCGAGGCCAGATCCCCCCTAGCCCCCCTTAAGAAGGGGGGGACAAGAGCGATCAAAGTCCCCCTAGCCCCCTTTAAGAAGAGGGGGGGACAAGAAAGTCTTCTCAAAGTCCCCCTTCTTAAGGGGGATTTAGGGGATCGAGACTTGTGCAGCAGATATACAAAGGATTCTAGGCATTTGCAAATCCATCCCCTAAACCCGCGTCCGCATTCAGGCGCGGCAGCCTCGGCTTCGGGAATACAACTTGGCAAAGTTGAATAAATATGTATCCAAAATCCGACCAAGCCTTGCCTGTGTTAGATTGGGCGTGATTATTCTGAAATCTTTTGCTCCGGCGCGTCAGACAAATGGTTATAACAAAACGAGGCCTTATTCTAAGTGCTACAGCAGTTGCACTCACTGCTGTAACTCTTGTCAACACTGGTTGCAGTTCTAAATCTCTGGCTTCTTTTCGGGGAAGTCCTAAAGAGTTGGTTGATGAAGTTTGGCAGATTATTGACAAAAGTTATGTTGATGGCACTTTTAACCAGGTTGACTGGAAAGCGGTGCGAAATGATTATTTGAACCGGACTTATACCAGCGATGAGGAAGCTTATAAGGCAATTCGCGAAATGCTGAAGAAGCTTGATGATCCTTACACGCGGTTTATGAACCCTGAAGAGTTCAAAAATATGCAGGTTGAAACTTCTGGGGAGTTGATTGGAGTCGGGATTCAATTAACTCAAGATGAGAAAACTAAGAAGTTGGTGGTGATTTCTCCCATTGAGGATACTCCGGCTTTTACTGCTGGTATTCTAGCAAAAGATATCATTACTAAGATTGACGGCAAGAGCACGGAAGGCATGGATACGAATCAAGCGGTAAGTTTGATTCGCGGCCAGGCGAATACTGAGGTGACGCTGACTATTTTGCGGGATACCAAGGAATTACAATTTAAGCTGAAACGCGCGAAAATTGAAATTCATCCCGTGCGGAAGTCGGTGCAGAAAAGCCCGATCGGCGAAATCGGCTATATTCGCTTAAATCAGTTTAGCGCCAATGCTGCATCGGAAATGCGATCGGCAATTAAGGATTTGGAACAGAAAAAGGTGGCAGGCTATATCCTAGACTTGCGTTCCAATCCGGGCGGGTTGCTGTACGGAAGTATTGAAATTGCTCGGATGTGGCTCAAGGAAGGTACGATCGTCTCAACGGTCGATCGCGTCGGTGAAGCAGACAAACAAACTGCAAACAAGGGAGAGATCACCGACAAACCCTTGGTTGTACTCGTAGACGGCGGTTCAGCAAGTGCTAGCGAGATTCTATCCGGTGCTTTACAAGACAACAAGCGCGCGGTTTTGGTGGGAACTAAAACCTTTGGTAAGGGTTTAGTTCAGTCAGTACGCGGCGTGGGAAATGGTTCCGGTTTGGCGGTGACAATTGCCAAGTATTTTACTCCCAATGGCACCGATATCAATCACATGGGAATTAAACCGGATTTTGTGGTTGAACTCACTGATGCTCAAAAACAGGAGTTGCGGCGCGATCGCGATAAAATTGCTACGACGGCAGATCCGCAGTACGCGAAAGCTTTGGAAGTTTTGACAAAGCAAGTTACTGGTAAAACCGGGAACGATAAGGCTGAGTCGAAACCGAAGGCTGCGTCACCTAAACCGACTGCGGCGCAGGCCAAACCGAGTCCGACACCTTCTAAATCTAAGTAGCAAGTTTGATCGTTCGGACTTCAGTCCTTTCCAAGTTTTGAAGGACTAAAGTCCGAACAATCGAACGGTTTATGGAATCTGATTTATTGCGGTTGACATTTTCGGGCACGAATTAATCCGATACGTCGGGCGATCGCATCTTCAGCAGAATCATAAGGGCCCCACTGTTCTATAATAGTGGGGCTTTGCTGTTCGATTTGGGCGATGGGTAAAATCTCGCAATTGCCAGCAGGACGTTTGACAATATAAAATTTCTGTGATTCTGTCATAGCTAAATTCGTCAAGTAAAAGATCGATACTAACTAATATAAGACGTACGGTTGAAACCGCGTCTATACAAACCATGTCCGCCTCCGCGGACTGAAGACAATAACCGTCTAATCTTCAACCCGCGAAGGCGGGTTTTGTCTGTGTAGGCGCGGTTTCAACCGCCATCTAATCTTCAGAATTGGGAGAAAAATTAAAAAAAACTAACACTTTCGGTAGATGCCGGAGAAACTATCTATTATCAAAATGGATACATTTATTTCATTTTTGCATTAAACAATTTCCGAAACACCAAAATATTCTAATCAATACCAAAAAAAACCATGCAATTTGTCCCCAAAGCAATCCCCGAAATTCAACCCGAAATCATCCCAGTTAAAGAATCACCGCCGCCAGAACTTGTTACTTTCGATGTCAGCGGGATGAAATGTGCGGGCTGCGCCAAAGCAGTTGAACGCCAACTCATGCAGCATTCAGGCGTAATTTCAGCTTGCGTTAACTTAGCCGTAGAAGTCGCAACGGTTGAGTGTCAACCGGGGGCTGTCGATGCAGAAGCTTTAGCAAAAAAATTGACTGATAATGGATTTCCCTCCCAGTCTCGCTTAGGTGGAAATCAGCGGGAAGCGGAAGCGGCGATAATTGAACGACGGCGGCAAGAAATTCGACAGCAAATCAATCAATTGTCGATCGCCCTAATCCTAATTATTCTATCCGGTTTAGGTCACGTACTCGGCACCAAAGCCCCAATTCTCAGCAACATTTGGTTTCACTGGGGACTCGCCACCCTCGCATTGCTGCTACCTGGCCGCCCGATTATCGTTGACGGGTGCCGCAGTTTGTGGCGAAACGCACCCAACATGAATACTTTAGTAGCTTTAGGCGCAGTCACAGCTTACACCGCTAGCAACGCGGCGCTGCTGTTTCCACGCATGGGATGGGAGTGCTTTTTTGACGAACCAGTGATGCTGCTGGGCTTTATTTTGTTGGGCAAAACTCTCGAACAGCAAGCCAGACGGCGCGCTGCATCAGCTTTACAAGCTTTGATCGCACTACAACCCGCGACAGCCCGCTTAGTTGATTTTAAACTCCCAATTTTAGATTTGGGCTCTCAAGAATTGCCTGTAAACTCGACATCTCAACTCCACAATCCACAATACATTGAAATTCCAGCCGATCGCGTCCGAGTCGGAGAATGGCTGCAAGTTTTGCCAGGCGAAAAAATTCCCGTAGACGGCGAAGTCTGCGAAGGCAAAACAACTGTAGATGAGTCGATGCTGACTGGCGAATCGATGCCAGTTTTAAAGCAACCAGGAGATACAGTTGCGGCGGGAACTATCAATAAATCCGGGGCAGTTGTGATGCGGGCAACTCGCACCGGTCAAGAAACAACTGTAGCCCAAATGGTGGCTTTAGTGCAAGCAGCCCAAACTCGCAAAGCACCAATTCAAAATTTAGCTGATACTGTCGCCGGATATTTTGTGTATGGCGTAATGGCGATATCGGCTTTAACTTTCCTATTTTGGTATTTTGCCGGGACTCATATTTGGCCTTCTGTGCTTTTAGGACAAGGGGCGATGAATATGGAACACGGCGCAATCAATCTGGGAAATCAATTACCCATGATTCATTATCAATCTTCTTTGCTGTTAAGTTTGAAATTGGCGATCGCAGTTTTAGTTATTGCTTGTCCTTGCGCTTTGGGACTGGCTACCCCAACTGCAATTTTAGTCGGTTCTGGCATCGGGGCGGAACGCGGGCTTTTGATTCGCGGCGGTGATGTTTTGGAACGGGTACATCAATTAGATACGGTGGTTTTTGACAAAACTGGGACTCTCACAACCGGCAATCTCACACTCACTGATTATTTGCCGATTTTTGTGAATTCTGATTTGGATTTTAACTCGGATATTAATGTCGGAAATAGGCAAGATGCCTGTTCCACAATTTCCACAATTTCCACAATTTCCGCAATTGATGATGTTTCTGGAAACAGACAAGATGCCTGTTCCACAATTGACTCAAAACTGCTGCAAATTGTGGCGGCGGTGGAAAGAGGCGCTTGTCATCCCATCGCCGCCGCGATTTTACTGGAATCTCAAAAACAAGCTTTGCCGCTGCTACCTGCTGAGGATTTCTACACGGAACCGGGATTTGGGGTTTCTGCTTTGGTGGATGGCCGGCGGGTGTTCGCTGGGAATGCCGCGTGGATGAGCGAGCAGGGGGTCGTTGTGGCGACGCAATTGTCGGAGTCTTTGCAGGGCAAAACGGCAGTTTACGTGGCTTCTGGGGGCGTTTTGCTGGGGGTAATCGGGCTAAAAGATACTCTGAGGCTGGATGCTAAGGCGACGGTCGATCGCCTCCGGGAAATGGGATTGCGGGTGATCATGCTGACGGGGGATACTGCGTCGGCTGCGGCTGTGGTGGCGCAGCAGCTAGGTTTGGCGACGGCTGACGTTTTGGCCGAAGTGCGGCCGGATGGGAAAGCCAGGGCGATCGCCAGTTTGCAAGCCCAAGGCTGTAAAGTGGCTGTGGTGGGAGATGGTATCAATGATGCGCCGGCTTTGGCTCAAGCTGATGTTGGTATCGGTTTGCACTGTGGCACTGATGTGGCGGTTGAGACTGCTCAAATTGTGTTGATGCGAAATGCTTTGATGGATGTTGTTGAGTCGATCGACCTTGGGCGCGCTACTTTTAATAAGATTCGCCAAAATTTGTTCTGGGCTTTTGCTTACAATACTCTGGGAATTCCGGTTGCGGCCGGTCTCTTACTGCCTGCAACTGGAATCCTACTCAGTCCGGCGGCGGCAGGTGCATTTATGGCGTTTAGTTCTGTTAGCGTAGTTACAAATTCTTTGCTGCTGCGTCGTCGGAACTTTCGAGCTTAAATTTAGGCCTTCCACATAAAAGTCATCAGTTATTGGTGATTAGCTAGGAACTAATGACCAATGACTGATGACTAATGACTAATGGCTGATGGCTACAGTGCCATACTTTCCAAGAGTCGCCAATTATTGTTATTCATAATTGAATGACTGACTAGCTCGAACATTTGACGGCAGTGGTTGTTGGTTTGCAAGGGCAATTCCTCGTTTTTAATCACGAAGTTCATCCGAACCTCTGAGTCGCTAGCCGTGTTTTTCTCAATTAGGACTTCGGCGGTGACAAGTTTGGGAATCGAAACTTGACCGGGAATTTCGCGAGCCATGAGCGAATCTCCTGTATTGTAGATAATGTCAAGATTGCATGACTCTAAAATTTCAATCAGGGACTGACGGAGACGGTCGATGGGAACGGCAACGATAAAAAACCCAGTATAGCGAGCCATAGAAAACTCCAGCGGTGAGGCATTTAGATTTTATTATCATACCGAACCTAGAAGAGATGAACAGAACAATATGGATTTATTTTATTTAGATGGAAAGTTAAGGCAATGAAGGGCAAACTTATCGTGTTTGAGGGGGTTGAAGGTGCGGGCAAAACTACGCAAATGCAGCGATTGATACATTTGCTGCGAGCAAGTTACTTTCAGAAAGTCCGGTTGGTGGTTACTCGCGAACCGGGGGGTACGGAGTTGGGAAAGGGACTGCGACATTTGCTATTAAAACAAGATCCGGAAGAATTTGTATCCGAGATGGCAGAATTATTGATGTATGCTGCCGATCGCGCTCAGCACGTCGAAACTTGTCTCAAACCTGAGTTATCGAAGGGAACGATTGTTTTATGCGATCGTTTTACAGACTCGACGATTGCTTATCAGGGCTACGGTCGCAATCTTAACTTAAATTTAATCAAACAGTTGAATGCTATTGCCACCGGCGGCTTGGAAAGCGATCTGACTTTGTGGCTGGATATTAACGTGGAGGCGGGTTTGGCGAGGGTAAAGGCTAGGGGAGAGCGCGATCGCATCGAGCAAGCTGATTTGCAGTTTCACAAGCGCGTACAGCAAGGTTTTACAGAATTAGCCGAGTCAAATAAATCTCGAATTGTCCGGATCAATGCCGATCGCCCTGAAGATGCAATCGCCCAGGAAATTCAAGCTATCGTAACTCGCAAGTTAGAAGCTTGGGGATATTCAAATAATCCCAATGCTGAAAAGTAAGCTGACATACGTAGCCAGAAACCGGGTTTTTTACCAAACTTTTTGCTAAAAATCCCCAATCTCGATAAAAAAACCGATTTCTAAGTTCCTACCTAACTAACCATAGGGTGCGTCAGGGGGCTGTCAACTATCAACTATCAACTATCAACTATCAACTATCAACTATCAACTATCAACTATCAACTGTCAACTATCAACTATCAACTATCAACTATCAACTATCAACTATCAACTCTCAACTGTCAACTATCAACTATCAACTGTCAACTATCAACTGTCACATGGATTATTTCACATCATTAATCGGACAAAATCGAGCCGTAGAATTACTAACCCAAGCAGTCGATCGCAACCGAATTGCTCCCGGTTACTTATTTGTAGGCTCTAACGGTATCGGCAAAAGCTTAGCCGCCCAGTGTTTCATCGAGCTTTTATTCTCAGCCAATCTTCCCGAAAGGCGATCGACAGAATCCGTACAAAATCGCGTGCGACAGCGAAATCATCCAGACTTACTCTGGGTAGAACCAACCTACATGAACCAAGGCAAACGGCTTTCCACAAAAGAAGCAGAAGAAGCAGGCTTAAAGCGAAAAGCACCGCCTCAAATTCGCCTAGAACAAGTTCGAGAAATCGGTGAATTTCTAAGCAGACCGCCCCTAGAAGCTGGGCGTTCAGTCGTAGTTTTGGAACAAGCAGAAACAATGGGTGAAGGAGCAGCCAACGGCTTATTAAAAACATTAGAAGAACCGGGAAAAGCAGCGCTAATTTTAATTGCTCCAACTGTGGAAGCTTTGCTGCCAACATTGATTTCCCGCTGTCAAAAAATCCAGTTTTCTCGACTGAATCCCGAAGCAATGGCACAAGTTTTGCAGCAAGCAGGATTCGCCGAGATTTTATCCCATCCCGAAGTAATGGGGATGGCGCAGGGAAGTCCTGGGGAAGCAATTGCTATTTGGCAGCAACTGCAATCAATACCCGATGATTTCCTGCAAAAAGTGAAGCAGTTACCTCAAAATCTGCGATCGGCTTTAGAGTTAGCCAAGGAAATTGATAAAACTTTAGATACTGAATCTCAGTTGTGGTTAATCGATTATTTACAGCATTGTTACTGGCAGCAATTTTTAGCAGGGCGGATTAGCCGATCGCCCTTAGAGCCCTTAGAAAAAGCCCGCCAATATTTGCTAAACTACGTACAGCCGCGATTAGTTTGGGAATGCACACTAATGGGAATCTGTCAAGTATAATCAAAGTGCCAAGTTCGATCGCAATCAGATAACTAAGTAAATCAACTTACTTAATTAAACATAAAATAATTGATCGCTAAAAAGCTTGCTGTGTATGTCTTATTATTTCTATCGGGACGATAACTAAAGCCGTCCTCCGACTTCCATTTCTGTTCTTCCTTCTTCATTCTTCCTTCTTCATTCTTCCTTCTTCATTCTTCCTTCTTCCTTCTTCCTTCTTCCTTCTTCCTTCTTCTTAACACAATGGAAAAAGCCACATTTGCCGCCGGTTGTTTTTGGGGAGTCGAAGACAAGTTTCGCGCCGTTGCGGGTGTCGTCTCGACTGCTGCGGGCTACACAGGAGGTCATTGGCCAAATCCCTGCTACCTGGATGTTTGCGCCCGCATCACCGGTCATGCTGAGGCAGTGTTGGTAGAATACGAGCGATCGCAAGTGAGTTACGAAGCATTGCTAGATGTATTCTGGAATTGTCACGATCCAACCCAAATCAATCGCCAAGGCCCCGACAGAGGCGAACAGTACAGATCAGTGATTTTTTATCACAATTCCGAACAAGAAAAAGCAGCTCGTGAGTCAAAACAAAAATTGCAAATGTCCTATAAATACGACAAAAATATTGCCACTGAAATCCTACCCGCTGGTGATTTTTATCTAGCAGAGGATTACCACCAGCAGTATCTGGAGAAAAAGCGGCAGCCATCCCCGTAGACGAATTTATTCGTACCTACCTACTTAGTTATTAGTCGTTAACTATATTCTGTCCGCCCTAAGCTGTTGTGCATTTAATCAGCGATCCAAACATCACCCTTATTTTTAATGAAGAGGGAAAAATATTTAGTTTTGCAGTCTTGCCTGTTTATTTGCTAAGCTATAAATTGCGCTCTGTCAATAAACCTTAGATTTATGCACAGGTTATTAACTGGGAAACTGCGGGTAGACTGTTTAACAATACCGATCGCAAATCTTCCAGAAAATCTATCGGGTACTAAAATTGTACAGCTTACTGATTTTCATTATGACGGGAAGCGGCTGTCGGAATGGTTGCTAGAAGAGGCGATTGCAGCGGCTAATGAAGCGGAACCAGACTTAATTTTTTTAACCGGAGATTTTATTACCTACGATCCCGCACCTATTTATGACTTAGTGCAGCGCTTGAAAAACTTGCAGAGTCGGGTGGGAATTTACGCTGTTTTAGGCAATCATGATCACTATTACCCAGGGGCAAAAATTAAGGTTGCTAATGCTTTGAATAATGCAGGTATTCGGGTTTTGTACAATGAAGCTATTTATCCTTTGGGGTCTGAATTGGCTTTAGTTGGGTTTGCAGATTTTTGGTCTGGCGATTTTGCGCCTACACCTGTAATGATATCAATCAATCCGGCGATTCCTCGGATTGTGTTGTCTCACAATCCTGATACTGCTGAAAATCTGCAAAAGTGGCGGATTGATTTGCAGTTTTCTGGGCACACTCACGGCGGTCAAATTGTGATTCCTGGGATCGGGCCTTTGTATGCTTGGGTGAGAAAGATTGGTTATTTGATTCCTCCAGCAATCCGAAAGTTCATTCCTTTTCTCTCGGCTTTCGATCGAGTAGTTACTCATTGGGAATGGGCTAGCGGTTTGCATCGGGTTGGGAGTAATTTGTTGTATGTGAATCGCGGTTTGGGGACTTATGCGCCGGGGAGGCTATTTTGTCCGCCGGAGGTGACAGTAATTACTTTGGTTTGTCAAGAAGACTCGGCGGTTGAAAGCGCGTCTATACAGACAAAAGCTTAGAAAAGCGGGTTGAATAGTGGAAGGTTAAAATTAGGTTGTTTTGTTCAGTCCGCAGAGGCGGACTTAGTTTGAGAAGACGCGGTTTCAACCGCCGTCCTATCTTCTCCAAAGCGATAGCCTCTGCCGTAGACTGTGTGAATTAGGACGGATTCACCCGGTGCTTCTATTTTGCGCCGCAGCAGGCGAATTTGAGCTGCTAATACGTTGCTGCTGGGTTTTTCTGCTTCACTCCACAAGTATTGGTGGATTTGTTCGTGTGTTAGTAATTGACCGGGATGCCGCATTAGGTATTCTAATAATTGACATTCTTTTTCTGATAGGTCAATTGTCCGATCGCCCCGATAGGCTATTTGATTGTCGTAGTCTAGCTGTAAATCTGCCACTTGCAGCCGCCCGACAGCCACTTCGGCGTCAAAAGTTGGAGGGCGACGCAGCAAGGCGCGGACTCTGGCTAGGAGCTCTCGCAGTTCAAATGGTTTGACTAGATAGTCGTCTGCGCCTGCGTCGAGTCCTTGTACGCGATCGTCTATAGTGTCTTTGGCGGTCAGAAATAGGACTGGTGTATTCCGTCCTTGCGATCGCAAATTCTGACAAATTGCCAATCCGGTTTGTCTCGGCAACATCCAATCCAAAATTAGCAAATCGTAATTTCCCTGCATTGCTAAATTGCTGCCATTTGCGCCGTCAAATGCCACATCAACGGTATAACCTTCGCGGCTTAAAACTCGACTCAAGGGGTCAGTAAACTCAACTTCATCATCAACTAAAAGAATCCGCATCCTGATTTTAGATTTGAGATTTTAGGTTAATTGAACTAATTTTTACTACACCTTAAAATGTGCAAAATTTTCCGATTCGCTGCAAGCTGCTGCTACCCATTCCTGGATTGCCGGCAGTGACAAAATCGCATCAGTATAAGCTTTTGTTGATGAATCTAATTTGACTCCGTAGGTGACAAAACGCAGGACAACGGGGGCAAACATAGCGTCAACAACTGTGAATTTTCCGAACAGCATATCGCCGCCTGTGCCGAATTTTTGGCGGCATTCGCGCCAAATGGCAAAGATGCGATCGATCTCTGCTTCGACACCGGGAGTGATCCCTTCACCTGGATAGCGGTTGCGGCAGTCCATCGGCATATTTTCGCGCAGATTTTGGAATCCTGCGTGTATCTCGGCGCAGATGGAACGGGCGATCGCCCTTTGGGCTACATCGGCCGGCCACAAATCATTCGCAAAGCGATCGGCTACGTATTCGCAGATTGCTAAAGATTCCCACACTTTCAGATCGCCGTCAATTAAAACAGGCACTTTTCCCGAAGGAGAATAGCGTCGAATTTCCTCGTGGGTTGTCGGGCTATCTAGGGAGATTCTCACTTCGGCAAATTCCAGTCCAGCTTGTTTCATCGCCAGCCAAGCACGCAGCGACCAAGAGGAATAATTTTTGTTACCAATAACAAGTGTCAATTCAGTCATAGTTTAGCTGTCAGCTATTGGCGATCGCCCGTTAAATTTTAAGTTTTAGAGTTGAATACACTGTTAGATGTGTGACACACAATGGCGAGCCCTACGGGGGCTACGCCAACGAAGAGGATCGCCCAGTTCTCTGCACCAGCCTCTGCAAGCATTTTAAATTAACAGCCTCCCAGCGTTCCGCGTTTTTCTGCAAACGGCGATCGGGGGGCTGTACCGAACACACCTGATTTGGCATTGAATGATCTGTGTCGGTCGAGTTTGACATCGTTAGCGGTAGGTACGACCACTGTATAGTGCATTTCCTCGGCCTCTACACCGCCGCCTGAGAGGATTTCATCTACTGTAATTTTCAGGGAATCCGGGTCTACACTGTGAAATTCTCCGTCAAATTCTTGACTCTCAAACTCTTGATTGTTTTCCATAGTGACCGCCCTTGAAAAAACTGACTAAATATAATATATACCCAAACAAAGGATCGAGCAATACCCGAAATTTATTTTCCGCTGTGAACTCTATGTGCTATTCTGGGTTTGGTAAAAGCTGTTTCTGCTTGTGCCGCGATCGCCCCCTTCCCAAATTGAGCAATTTACACTCTAAAAATTGACATGATTACTGTTGCACTTCCCAAAGGCGGACTGTTAGGAGATAGCATTCGGCTGTTTAAATCGGTTGGATTAGACTTCAGTGCTTTTCTCGATTCCTCTAACCGTCAACTTCAAATTTATGACCCTACCGGAACTGCAAAAGCTTTGCTGGTAAGAACGCACGACGTGCCGGTTTATGTAGAATATGGTCAAGCTGATTTGGGAATTGCGGGTTATGATGTATTGCGGGAAAAAAAACCGAAAGTTGCTAATTTAGTTGATTTAAATTTTGGTAAGTGTCGGCTATCTGTGGCGGTGAAGGAATCTAGTCCCTATCGGCGAAGTGTGGATTTGCCTCCTCACGGTAGAGTTGCTTCTAAGTTCGTAAACTGTGCGAGAGAATATTTTCATAATTTGAATTTGCCGGTGGAAATTGTGCCGCTTTACGGTTCTGTGGAGTTGGGGCCGATTACGGGTATGTCGGAGGCGATTGTGGATTTAATTTCTACTGGCAAAACTTTGCGGGAAAATGGTTTGGTGGAAATTGATGTTTTGTTTCAAAGTTCGGCTTATTTAATCGGTCATCCTTTGAGTTATCGTTTGAATTCTGGGGGGGTTAATGAGTTGATTGGGAAGTTGAGAGAGCAAGTTTTGACGACTGTTTGATGTGAACTCTAATTAAAATATTCTCATAGGTTTGTAGTGAGGAATTGAGTCCTTACTTGCACTTTCAATATAGGACTCAATTTTTCACTACGAACCGATTATATTTATCTCATTTCTGAGCTGCTACTTGCAGGTATAAGACCTAGTTTTTCCTGGCAGCGGGTTATATAAAAACTGACGACTGTATCCGCAGGGTTTTGTTCGATTAGTTGCTGAAAATATCCCAAGGCGGCGACAAATCTTTCGGATTGCCATCCTTGAATTCCTTTGTCAAATAAAACCTGGGTAAGCTGTTTTGCTTCAGAGTCGGGACTGGAGGCGGGCCAGATTTCGTAGATTTCAATGGCTTGCTGTTTGCCGCGCGGGGTTACTCGATCGATCCAGCGATAGTAATAATTGTTGGTTGGCGAATGGCTGTCGGCTGCTGTTGCGTGAGAAGTAGAAATCATCCTCTTTGGTTTTTCCGCTTCCAAGTCGCACTTTAATAATAGATTTTCTGTTGAGTTTGGACTTGTGTTAGTTAGAAATTCTCTCGCATGAACGATCGCATTTTCGCTAACAATAATTTGGCAGCCGTATATTTTGGTTAAATTTTCTAACCGAGAAGCTGTATTTACCACGTCGCCGATGACTGTAGAGTCCATCCGGCGATCGGAGCCCAAGGTGCCAATCATGCCGATACCTGTGTTAATTCCCGTACCGATATTGACGGGATATTTTAAATTGTATTTGTGGCGCTGGGCATTAAATTCCTGCAAACTTTCTTGCATTGCTACTGCGGCTTCGATCGCATTTACTGCGTGAGAATTCGGCTGGTCAAATACTGCCATGATAGCATCGCCTAGGTATTTGTCAATAAACCCGCCGTGAAATGTTATGCAATCGTTCATTTTAGTAAAAAAAGCATTCAGCCATTCAAAAGTCTCGCGTGCTTCTTGGGATTCTGCGATCGCCGTAAACCCGCGAATGTCGCAAAATAAAATAGTCAGCTCTTCTTCTGTGACATTGCCCAACTGAATCGATTCTATTCCTTTAGGCGCAATTCGTTCGAGAAGCTGCTCCGGCACAAATAGCTGAAATTTTTCAGAAAGATACTCATTAGCCTCCCAAGCGGCAGCAATTTGGCGTTTGCTTTGCTCTTTTACCTGCTGGTTGAATTGAGAAGATACAACTTGCGATCGCATTTGGCTCAACTGCAAAATATTTTCAACTTTCGCCAGCAGCAAGCGACTGTTAAAAGGCTTTGTTAAATAATCATCGGCCATCATTTCCAACCCTCTAAGGCGAGAGGAATCGTCATCAAGAGCCGTCAAAAAAATCACTGGTACTGTTTGCAAAGCCGTATCATTCCGCAGGCGATCGCACACATCAAAACCGTCCATCTCTGGCATCATGATATCCAGTAAAATTAAATCGGGTCGAGATGCGCGGGCGAGGGAAAGGGCTTCATCGCCCGATCGCGCCGATACTGTGGCGTATCCTTTCATTTGCAATAACTCTTCCAATAAAATCAGATTAGCTGGCTCGTCATCAACCAACATGATGCAGGGCGACTTGTTTGACATGGAATATGATAGGTTTTGAATTTAGCTGGGGACTTGCGCGTGTAGATGCTCGAAACCTGGTTGATTCGTGTATTTCTGGTTATTAAATTCGATATTTTTCTTAGGAACCGGGTTTCGGAGGCAAGTGTACGCAAGTCCTATAGATATTTATCTACTATTGAGTCTAACCTTTCTTGTTATAACTTGTAATAAATCGCATTGCTGGAACTGCAAATAATTATTGTTAGTTGAGAAAAGAACGGACTGTGGCGATCGCCAAATTCAGATCCAGCGGCTTGCTCAAATAAGCCGAAGCGCCAGCTTCCAAACATCGATCGCGATCGCCAGCCATCGCCATCGCCGTCACCGCAATCATCGGTACCGACTCCCAGACAGGATCTGCCTTAACTCTGCGCATCAACTCAAAGCCATCAACATCCGGCAACTGAATATCCATCAAAATCAAATCCGGCAGCAACTCCGGCGCAGTAGAGGCGGCAAGGATGCGATCGACCATCGCCTTCCCATCCGCGAGAATCTCTACCCCGAACCCCTCCAATTCCATCACCTCCGAAATTAACATTTGGTTAAAAGGCTGGTCTTCCACCACCAAAATCCGCTTGCTACCAATTGGTAATGCGATCGCAGAAGCAGGGACTAACTTGGAATCCAAGGCACAATTGGCAAAAGTTCCCAACTCTTGACGCATCTCCGTCAAAGGCAGCCAAACGCGGAACAGACTGCCGCGATCGCAAACAGATTGAAAAGAAACAGTTCCCCCGTGCAATTCCGCCAGACGCTTAGTCAAGGCCAAACCCAAACCTGTACCTTCGTGCCGCCTAGTCAGGGAAGAATCCACCTGTTGAAAAGGTCGAAATAGCAAGTGCCAGCGGTCTTGAGGAATGCCGATACCGGAGTCTTTCACCTCAAGACAAAAGTAAGGAGTGCTGGCATTTACAGGAGAACAATCAGGGCGGTAATCGTCGCTCATTTCGCTGCCGTAGGCCAGACGCCCGCTGAGTTTAACTTGTCCCCGTTCCGGGGTAAACTTGATAGCATTAGAAAGTAAATTAATCACAATTTGTCTGACTCGCCGCTCGTCGAGCAAAACTTTAGTAATGCGGTAATCGAGTTCTAAAGACAAAGCGATCCGCTTTTTGTCTGCGCGCGGCTGAATCATTTTCAGACAGTCGGTGGCGAGTTCGTGAACGCGCACCGGCTGTAAATTTAGTTCTACTTTCCCTGCTTCAATTTTAGAAAGATCGAGAATATCGTTGATTAGCTGCAACAAGTGCTGACCGCTTTTTTCGATCAGTTCTACATAGTTGATTTGTCGATCGCTCAACTGGCCGGATCTTTGGCGCAGCAGCAAGTCAGAAAAGCCGAGAATGCTATTGAGAGGCGTCCGCAATTCGTGGGACATCGAGGCTAAAAACTCGGATTTTAACTGAGAAGAATACTCTAATTGTTCGTTAACTTGGCGGAGGTTTTCTTGTGTTTGAGCCCGCTCGATTGCCGCCCCCAGCGTGCGACAAGCAGCCTCCAGCACTTCTTGGTGGAGGGAAGCTTGCAGTTTTTTGACGTTGCGCGACTCCAGCGTCAGCACTCCGATGATTGTGCCGTCGGTAGATGCGATCGGAAAAATGCCCAGTTGTCCGATTCCCGGATGCCGAAATTGTGGCACAGCCTTGGGATGTTGGGCATAATCATCGACCAACAAAGGTTTACCGGTTGCCACCACTTCCCACAGCAAACCGGTGCCGTAGGGAATGCCTTTGTCGAGCAATTTTTGCATTCCGGCGGCGACTGGTTCGCCGTAACTAGCCAGAAATTGACTAGAAACTTGGTTGGAAATTGCCGCCGCTTGTCTGTCGTTTCCCTTGCCGCTAATCACTTTTACGTCTCCGAAAGCAGCATTCGTTGCTTCCACCAGATAGCTGAGGGCAAACTGACCTATTTCTTGCAAACTGTGAGAGTTTTGCAGGCGTTCGGTTAAACCTAACAGAAATGTCAGCCGCCTGACTTCTGCATTCAAGCTAGCTTGGGATTTTTGGTATATTGTAACGTCTCGAAAGGTAAACAGCCGCCCGCCACTGTTGGTAATTGTGGCGCACACCTCCAAACAAATAGCATTCGATTGCTCGAAATAAAATGATAAACTTTCATCCTGAGATTTTTGCAGTGCTTCCTGAAACTGTTCCCACTGCTGAAGGGATAAGTAACCGCGATCGACAATTTCGGCAAACAGCAAGTCGCACTTAGGCTGTGTAGCGAGCCATTCTGGGGACAGTCCCCAGGTTCCTGCTAATTTTTTGTTAAACAAAACTAAGCTGTCAGACGAGTCGAACAGAGCGATCGCATTGTCTACTTGGTTGAGAATCAGTTCTTGGTCTGCTCTCAACTGTTGCAAGTCTATCTCCATTTTTTCTGTGTCTGTAGCTCTTAGTTTTGTTGTCATAACTTTCTACGGATATGGCATGAGTTATTTGATAACCCCTTACTTAATTTGACATATTTTTAGGTTTTTTGGTAGTGAGGGCGATCGACCGGCCTTGTGATCTGAAACACTTGCTGCTTAACAGTTGACAGTTGACAGTTGACAGTTGACAGCGAAGTTTTTAGGCTGGGGCTTAAATCCCCTGTGCTTTGGTAAAAAACCTAATTCGGATGGTTATACCTTTGTAGAGTTAGGGATGAGAATTACCAACGGTACTCCGAACCCTCTTCACTTCAGTGGATATACAACATTAATTCCATAACTTCTGGAACCGGATGGCAAAATAAGAGAGTGGGGTAGAAACAGCAATGTACTTAGATTACCATCGGCATCGGATTTTATTTTAGCCATGCCAGGAGAAACTGTTACCTTATTTCCAGATACTATCCTCTTGTACAAGGGTAATTATACAGGGCTAACCATAGATTTTGGAGATGGTAGTGTTTGGGTTTGTGACGAACTCAAACCAGGGAAATATCAATTCCGTTTCAGCTATCAAAAAGATTTGGAGCCGAGAGGAAAATTTATTTATCGTGGAAAAGCAATTGAACAACTGTTATTAGAAAAGGTTTGGTTCGGGAGAGTGGCTGCTCCATTTGTAGAGTTAGACCTAGTTCAACCCTAAAATCAAACTTTAGCCAAGTTGCTATCTATGTCTAAGGAATTACTTCGAGGGGTAAGGTGCGCAGTGCGCACCCTACAAATGTGAGTTGAGGCGGAAGTTTTGTTAGTGTTTCTTAGGATTTTTCGGAAAAGGAATGTTCAAACTTTCGTGAAAAAGTAGCTGAGTTTTATAAGTCAAGCGACGGTTGACTTGTTTGATGATTTTTTCCAAAAGGGCATCGCCGGTTTTTTCAATCAGAGGTTGAGACATCGATCGAATAAACTTAGGAAAGCAAACCCCTACAGCTAAATCCAGCTTCCACGTAGCACTGGTAATCGCAGGCGGTAGCTGAGCACGCTCTGACGCAGGCCAATCGGCGGCAAACTCGTCAGAGGGTATCTCCACTAGCTTCATTGCCGATCGAAAATCCACCTCATATCCGGGCGAGGTATAATTCGGAACCGGGATTGTCTTAATCAAATAGCAGCCCTCAGCGTCAGGTGGCAGCAATTCTAAACCAATTCTCGCTTCGACTCGGTAGCCGAAAGCCCCAAAACGCCCGATTAACAAATCATAGCCGTTTTCGCCGATCGCCTGGGCCGTCATCGGCAAAGCGCACTGGCAAAACCAACTCTTGTGATTGTTCAAATGCTCAGCCACCGTAGCAGCATCGGCGTACATCTCCATGCTGTCTTCAAAATGCGTGTGAAACCAAATCGGCTCCACTTCATCTGTTGCATCCGCAGCTCCACTTTCGGGCTGCCCAAAACTCGCATCTGGGTAGCAATTTTCGTCAGTAGCTTCAACAGTTTGATATTCAGCGGAATCCAGCTTCATCGTATGCTCTCCTGTAATACGCGCCAATCGATCGGGTTGGGGATGTGGTAAGGGAGTTTCCTCCCTACAATTGAGAAATAGATAGCAAAAAAACTTACCCTAGAACAGCATAACTTGACTTATGAAAGCATTTGTAGCAGGAGCCACAGGCCAGACGGGCCGCCGAATTGTCACAGAATTAGTCAAGCGGGGCATTCCCGTGCGTGCTTTAGTCCGAAATCTAGAGACAGCTAGACAAATTTTACCACCGGAGGTAGAGTTAGTGACTGGGGATGTATTAAATGCGACTTCTCTGGGCGATGCTATCGGCGATAGTACGGTGTTGCTGTGCGCGACAGGGGCAGCCCCTGGTTTTGACCCCACAGCGCCTTACAAGGTGGATTTTGAGGGGACTAAAAATTTGGTGGAGACAGCTAAGGCTAAGGGAATTGAGCATTTTGTGCTGGTGACTTCTCTGTGCGTTTCTCAGTTTTTTCACCCGTTGAATCTGTTTTGGCTGATTCTGGTTTGGAAGAAGCAAGCCGAGGAGTATTTGCAGAAAAGCGGCTTGACTTATACCATTGTCCGTCCGGGCGGTCTCAAAAATGAGGATAATTCAGATGCGATCGTCATGACGGGCGCAGACACAATGTTTGAAAGCAGCATTCCCCGCACTAAGGTAGCTGAAGTCTGCGTGGAGGCGCTGTTTCAGCCGGCTTCTCGCAACAAGGTTGTGGAAATTGTGGCGAAGCCGGAGGCCCCGCAAAAGAGTTTTGAGGAGTTGTTTGCTAGTGTAGTTTGATTGAATTAGGGCTGGCGCACAGGTGTCCAGAAACCGGGTTTCGGCTACGCTCAACCAGCAGTTTTTTTACGAAAAGACGGGTTTCAGCCAGCAGTTTAGGTAAAAAACTCGGTTTCTTTAGCCCCTGGTAGCTAACAAAGAAACCGTTTTTTTAACCGATAAAATCGCATCAATCGGGTTTTTCCAAAGTCCAAAATCTTTTTGATGAATATCGGACTTGAAAAAACCCGATTTTTGTCTACTAAATTATGAACTATCTGAAGTTGAGCGCTGGTTCTTTACAAAGGTTAACAGCATCCAACTCTGTGGATTGGCCATCCGAGTATTCGGCTCTGACATCAAAAATACAGCCCGCATCCACGCCTTCGTAGTCACCTTGATTCCACGCAAAATCTGCCTTTTCCCGATCGGCAATGGGCTCAGCTAGCTCGTTTTCTCCCCACGTATCCTTACTGGGAGCAGACATATAAACGGCTGTCATCGTCTTGCCGCTGTTGTTGATCACGGCAACTCTGACCGTGCGAGCGAAAACGCTAGGTGCTGTCAACGCTAACAGTGGCAGCGACAGCCCCGCAGCGATCATTACTTTGCTTAACAACTTGTTAACCATTGAGCCATCTACCTTAAGTTAGATATTTATTGAAGCTTAACTCTAAAAGTTAGAATGTACAAGTAATCAGTCGTTGACGGTGTGCGTTAGACAAAAAACTATTTGATTTAAGTCGAAATTTGGAGGCTCCGCACCCGATCGCAATTTTTCGATCGCCAAATCTGGCAAAATCTTAAGAGTTTGACAATCCGCCATTGAAATTTCCCTCTCTCAGCATGAAAATTCTCAAGTGGCCAGCTTGGTTGCCCTATCCGATTTCGTGGTTAAGGGCATTTGCTCTCGCCCAGAGTTTTAGTTTCGTCCTTCGCAGCGGGATTCCTTTCGCCAGCGACGATATCGGCTTTCTAACTCTGTTCCTGGCGGCTTGGCTAATTCAGTTACCTTTGTTCTTTGTCGCCCATTTTTTAGTCGTTAAAATCATCAATCCCTTACTCAGTATGCTGCCGAGCCGCTTTCGAGTTGCGCGCAAGTTCAAGCGGCGGCATACTGGAGTTCGATCGCACTTTCGAGAAGGATTGAATGCTGTTGTAGTGATTTTTTTGGCATTTAATCTGTCGCTACTGGTGCAAATTGCTCTTTTTTATTGGCCCGCGCGATCGATCGATCCAGCTAAGTTTCTCACAGGAATCTCTACTCTCACAAATATTGCGATCGCCGGTGAATTAGATTTCTGGCTGGTAAAATTGGCGGGGGCTTTATCGAGTTTAACGCTATTAGCCGCGCCGCTATATCAACACGATTTTCGAGTACGCCGGATGCGGGCAACTCGAAAATTAGCCGAAATCGCCGAAATGGAAATGACTGCATTTGAAATAAAGAAATTGCGCCGCCGCCAAAAAACTTTGCTGAGGCGAGCCGAAATTCAAATCCTCGGATTTCTACTTTTAATCGGCGCTGTGATTGGCGGCGCTGTTTTTTTGGTTGCCAATTTGCGAGGAAATCAGCAGTTTTCGTCTGCGGCGAGTCGGGTTAGCAAATCGCCACCGCTAGCTATGAAAACGGGCGATCCTTATATTCGAGCTTTGATGCGTACTATTTCTGCTAGCGAGTCAAATGTTTCTCGGCCTTATCACGTTGTTTACGGCGGAAAATATATATTAGATTTGAGCCGTCATCCTGACTGGTGCGTGAGAATTGTTAACGGCCCGAATCGGGGTAAGTGTACTACGGCGGCGGGTAGATATCAATTTTTGACTACGACTTGGAATGATAAGGCGAAGCGCTATCACGCCCGTCGCGCTGATTTTTTATTCTGGGCAGATTACAGTTTTGAACCGGAAGATCAGGATGCTGTGGTTTATGCTTGGTTGAGCGATCGCAAATTTTGGAAAGCTGATATTCCTGAGATGTTGCGGCAGGAAAGATTAACTGATGTTTTGCGGATGCTTTCGGGAACTTGGACGAGTTTGGGATATGGAATTGAGAACAATTCTATGAGTTCTAGTTTGCCCAAAGTCTACCAGAAAATGCTGCGAGAAGAATTGGCAAATGCTGGCTCTTAGGTTGAATTTAATCCGGTTATCTCGGAATTATATCCAAGTGGGAGCGTCCCCGCTCGCGTGTTGTAAGCAGCGAGCGATCAGGCGCCTAGTTTAATGACCTAAGGGGCTTGCAGCTTAATACTATACCAATCCTTTGGCTACTCCTTCGACAATACAATTGCATGGCTGGGATTTTATTTCTACGCAAGTCTCATACAATTGCATGGCTGGGATTTTATTTCTACGCAAGTCCCTAAAGCCATCTGGGAGTATTCCGTAGCTCTGGCACTCCCTCTGCGTAGGGCTTTAAGCTCGATATTGTAGATGTTTTGCAGTTTGGCGATCGCTTTCTGCAATGCCGCCTTGTTCAACCCTAAGATGCTTTGAATCTGTGCTGCTGTGTATCAACACTCAATCGATTCTTGTTCGTGGTAATCGATTTCTTCAGCCTCTACGTCAATCACAGTCGGGTTTTCGAGTTCCATATTTTAGCCTGGTTAGGGGAATCAATTTGAAATCGATTTGGAATCGATTCGTCTATAGGTGCTATAGTAATATACAGGTACATCACAGTTGACAAGTGATGTACCTGATGGTAAATTGAAGCCTGGGTAGACAGTCGCGGATAATGTTGATATGTATAGACAACTGCGCGATATGGCTACCAAGCGACCGAGAACTACCATCAGCTTTGACTTTGACGAGTACAAGGAGTTGAAAAAATGGGCTGATTCTGAATTTCGTTCTATTCCTCAACTGGTTCTTGTCTTGGTCAAGAAAGCCTTGATAGAGAGGAAGGAGCGAGCGTCGGATCAAGTCAGCGTACCCACAGAAACCAAAGCCCCATGAGCCACCAAAGCTAAGCGGGGCAAGGAAAGCAAGGAAGTTAGTTAATGTCTAGCGGATGTCTAGCAAAGGAGCATAGTCCTGTAGGTTGATTTATTGAATTTTACTGAAAATATCTGAATTATTTGCTAAGTTGTGAAAGCAGTAAGCATTATTCATAAATTGGATACCTACTCAACCCCAAGACAAGCAGCCGAACATTTTGGAGTTTGCTTGCATACGCTCAGACGGTGGGAGAAGGATGGCATTATCAAAACCATCCGCACACCCGCTGGTCAACGACGATACTCAATTAATTCTTATGCCGGACAAAACAAAACCAACCTTAGAACAATTTTGTATGCCAGAGTCTCTAGTCGAGGACAAAAATCTGACCTTGACCGACAAGTTGCAAAACTACTTGAACTCTATCCATCAGCCGAACTCATTACCGACATTGCCTCCGGGCTTAATTTCAAAAGGCAAGGACTTAGATCCATTTTGGAAGCCGTCCGTACAGGCAATGTCGGCTCTGTTATTGTTGCCCACAAAGACCGACTTGCCAGATTTGGTTTTGAACTCATTGAATGGCTCTGTCAGCTCGATGGAACAAAAATCGTGGTTCTCAACCAAGACAATCTTTCTCCAGAGCGAGAAATGGTTGAAGACATCCTTGCCATTATTCACGTCTTTTCCTGTAGACTCTACGGACTCCGAAAGTATAAAACTAAAATCAAGGAAGATTCAGATTTACCCAGAGCCAGCACTGGGCAAGATTTGGAAAACGTGGATGGCAGCAACACGATATTGCTACAACCAGGCAATTTCTCAACAAAAGCAAGACCGTCTAGGTAAGCTCAAATTGCGTAACAAAATCATGCAATCAGATTTACCAAAGTGGGTAAAAGATACACCATGTCATATCAGGCAAAATGCTATTTTCGACGCTCACAGAGCGTATGCTGCTAGCCATGATGCCAAGTATCGAAGCATTCGCAATCTTCGCTCTACAGTTAAATTCAATGATGCCAACTTCAGGGGCGGGATGTGGTTTAAGTCAAAAGTTAAAGGACTAAAATTCACCGCATCCGAGCCTGTTCCAATGTCTTGCAAATATGGGACTCAGCTTGTTTTGCATCGTAGTAATTGGTTCGCTATTTTTCCCGAAGAATATGACTCAAAACCATCAAAAGCTAACTCGGCAATTGCTTTAGACCCTGGTATTCGGACATTCCTCACGGGCTACGACTCGGAAAAAGTAATTGAGATTGGTAGTGGAGATATCGGAAGAATCACCCGCCTGTGTCAATATCTTGACAAGTTAATGGGAAAGATGACTAGAGTATCTTCCAAGCAACGAAGAGCGATAAGAAAGGCTGCGGAAAGAATCAGAAGCAAGATTCAAAATCTTGTTAATGAACTTCATAAAAAAGCTGCACACTTTCTGACCACAAATTACCAAGTTATTTTCCTACCAACATTTGAAACGTCTCAAATGGTGAGACGTGCTAAACGGAAAATCAATAAAAAGTCAGCACGTCAAATGCTGACATGGGCGCATTATCGTTTCAAGCAATTCATCAAACACCAAGCCGACAGAAATGGTTCGATTGTTGTTGATGTATCTGAAGCCTATACGTCCAAAACTTGTGGAAAATGCGGTCATATTCATCGCAAGCTTGGTGGCTCTAAAGTGTTCAAATGTCCGAATTGCCAAACGGTAATTGGACGAGATTTGAACGGCGCACGTAATATTTTGTTACGTGCTTTGTCGGATTCGACCTGTTCTGTCAGTAATGACGGGATTGCTATCGTTACATCTCCAGCATTGCACAGCTATGTACAGAAATGTGAGCGCGTAAATGAATCAGAACATCATGATCCAAACCCAAGCAATCCCCCAAACAGTTACGTTTGACGAATTCGCGGCCTGGTATCCAGAGAACTCTGTCCGCCGCTACGAGCTACACAATGGAGTAATTGTCGAAATGCCTTTAGGAACAGGCGACCACTCGGCCGTAGCCGGGTTTATTTCTGGCGAAGTGTTTTTAGAGGTTCGGCAGCAACAATTACCCTGCATCGTGCCGAAAGAGTACCTACTCAAACCCGTCCGCAACGAGGCAGGTTATCAGCCAGATGTAATTGTTCTGGAGTTGCCCGCTCTACGCCAGTCCGAACCGCGCTGGAAAAGGGAGTCCATCATTACGATGGGCAGTTCGGTGCGATTGGCTGTAGAGGTCGTTAGCACCAATTGGCGAGATGATTACCATTTCAAGTTCGCTGACTACGAAGAAATAGGCATTCCCGAATACTGGATTGTGGACTATCTCGGTTTGGGCGGTCGCAAGTTTATCGGCAATCCCAAACAACCCACCCTTTCGGTTTGCCAGTTAGTAGACGGGGAGTACCAGATCAAGCAGTTTCGGGGCGATGACACTGTTGAGTCGCTGGCTTTTCCAGAGCTGAGGTTGACTGCCGAGTTGATTTTTCGGGCAGGCTTGCCCAAAAGCGTGACGGGCATTGAACCAGGCTAATTGCGATCGCACGGCGGGTGCAAAGGGGGTGCAAAGGGGCCTCAAACAGCCCCTAGATATTGGAAAACTGGCAAGAAAATCAGGAAATAGCTTAGGGGCTTGCAGCTTAATACTATACCAATCCTTTGGCTACTCCTTCGACAATACAATTGCAGGGCTGGGATTTTATTTCTACGCAAGTCCTAACAGTTTATCGCGCAGATGCTTAATGCGATCGCGCAACTTACCAGCCTCCTCAAACTCCAACTTCTTCGCCGCCGCCTTCATCTGCGTCTCCAACCGCCCGATTAACTGAGGAATCTCATCCAAAGATAACTCATCAACCTGTTCGTAAACCTCCTCCAACTGCTGAGAATTCAGCTTGCGCGACACATCCAGAAACGCCAGAATCGCGTTAGTCGATCGCTTTTTCGCGATCGGCTGCGGCGTAATCCCGTGCATCTTATTGTAAGCTACCTGAATCCCCCGGCGGCGATCCGTTTCATCGATCGCCTTAATCATGCTTTTCGTCAGATTATCCGCATACAAAATAGCCTGTCCCTGCACATGGCGCGCCGCCCGCCCAATCGTTTGAATCAAAGAACGTTCCGATCGCAAAAACCCCTCCTTATCCGCATCCAAAATCACCACCAGCGACACCTCCGGCAAATCCAAACCCTCCCGCAGCAAGTTAACGCCGATTAATACATCAAACTTACCATCCTGCAAATCTTGGATAATTTCTATCCGTTGAATCGACTGAATTTCCGAGTGCAAATACCGAACTTTAATCGCCCTTTCCTGCAAATATTCCGTTAAATCTTCCGCCATCCGCTTCGTCAAAGTCGTCACCAAAACACGCTCATTCCGACTTACTCTCTCCTTAATTTCCCCCAACAAATCATCAATTTGTCCCTCCGTCGGACGCACAAAAATTGTCGGATCGACTACGCCAGTAGGGCGAATCACTTGCTCAGCAACCCTGCCTTCCGATATTTCCATTTCCCAATCACCAGGAGTCGCAGAAACAAAAATACACTGATTAGCTTTTTCCCAGAATTCCTCCGCTTTCAACGGGCGGTTATCGGCAGCGCTGGGCAACCGAAAACCGTGGTCAATCAATACTTTTTTCCGCGCTTGATCGCCGTTATACATTCCCCGAATTTGCGGCACTGTGACGTGGGATTCATCTATCACCAACATCCAATCTTTCGGGAAATAATCAATCAAACATTCTGGCGGTTCCCCAGCATTTCTACCTGCTAAATGCCGCGAATGATTCTCGACTCCGTTGCAATAGCCGACCTCGCGCAGCATTTCCAAATCGTAGCGGGTGCGCTGTTCTAATCGCTGAGCTTCTAATAGTTTTCCTTCTTTCTCAAATTCTACCAGTCGGTCTTCTAATTCGAGTTCTATTCCTTGACAAGCTGCCTCTAATTTATCATCTGCCGTCACAAAGTGGCGCGCTGGATAAATATTTAAAGCGGTTGTACTTGCCAGAATTTTACCAGTTACGGGGTCAACGTAGCGAATGGCATCGATTTGGTCGCCGAAGAATTCGACACGAATAATTCTATCTTCGTAGGCGGGCCCGATTTCTAGAACGTCGCCTTTGACGCGAAATTTGCCTCTGCCTGATTCTGTGTCGTTGCGGCTATATTGGACGTTGACTAAATCTCGCAAAACTTGCCGCTGATTGACTTCCATTCCTACTTGCAAAGGAATAGCAGCTTTCAGGTATTCTGCGGGCATTCCTAAACCGTAGATGCAGCTAATTGATGCTACTACAATTACGTCGCGGCGTTCAAAGAGCGATCGCGTGGCCGAGTGTCGCAGCATATCGATCTCGTCGTTAATTGCTGCGGTTTTTTCAATGAAAGTATCACTGACGGCGATGTATGCTTCAGGTTGGTAGTAGTCGTAATAACTGACAAAGTATTCGACTGCATTGTTGGGGAAAAAATTTCGCAGTTCGTTGCACAGTTGAGCGGCCAGGGTTTTGTTGTGTGCTAAGACTAAGGTGGGTCTACCGATTTTTTCAATCACCGAGGCAATGGTGAAGGTTTTGCCTGTACCTGTGGCGCCGAGTAAGGTTTGAAATCGATCGCCCGCAGAAATGCTTTTGACGAGTTGCTCGATCGCTAGCGGTTGGTCGCCCGTGGGCTGGAAGGGCGCTTGCAATTGAAAAGATGCTGCCGCAGTTACCATAGGAAAATGTAGCTATTACCGATAAATATTAACAAAAATGCAGGGATTCTGCAATTTAGTTAAGAAAATAGTTAGACTTTGTAATACTATTTTAATTATCGGCCGAAATAGCAAGCAGAAAGCCCAGAAAAGCAGTTGTCCGAACCCAGCAATCAACCCCCAGCAATTAGCAAGGAAAAAAATTATGGCTCTCACACCCAAAGATAAAGTCAAAGCGAGCGCCCGCAACAAAGGCACTACCAAGGCCCTACCAGCCACCAGCGAAGGTCAATCAGCGGGCATCCAACTTTATCGCCCGCAACTCATGCATGATAACCGCCCCGTCGGCCCAGATGATTTTACCATCAGCGAGACAGTCTCGATATCGGGGAATCGCCCGATCGGCGTTAGCACCCTGCACATCAGCGAAACCTACGGCACTATAGGCAATCGCCCGATCGAAGCCAGCGACTTGGAAGTGGTTGCTACACTCGGCAGAAGACCGATCGGCTCCAGCGCCATGCAAGTCAGCGAAATGTTCAATATGTCCGGTGCGCGACCCATTGCCGCCAGCACTCTGCACATTGATGAAGTTTACTCCACAATGGGAGGAGAGCGCCCCATTGCCTCAAACGAAATTGACGACAGCTCGACCTTAATGGGATTTTTAGATTAATTGGTCATTGGTCATTAGTTATTAGTCATTGGTCATTGGTCATTGGTCATTGGTCATTGGTCATTGGTCATTGGTCAGTAGTCATTAGTCATTGGTCATTAGTAATTGGTGATTAGTTTTTCACTGTTAGCTAATGACTAATGAAACAATCGTAGCAAATTTACTGGCCCTCGCGATTCAGCAATTGAACCGTCTAAAGTAATTGATTTAACCTATTAATTTAACCTATTAAATATCTCAATATCTTGAGCATCCTGCAACCCAAGCTCTTGCAATGTAACAGCGTTGACACCGAATGTTTCGGTTAACCATTTCGCCAAACTTGGAGGCAATTGAGCATTCAACCAGAAAATCATACTGCGATCCTGGGGAAATCTATGCTGAGAGATGCAAAAAGCAGACAGGTTTGAATGTCTTCTGGTTCCAAATCAGGAAAATCAGATAGAATCTCGCTAGCTGTTACATTGTCTGCTAGAGGTTCTAAAATGTCGCTAACACGAATTCTCATGCCGCGAATACAGGGGCGACCGCCACCTTTACCAAGTGTTTGAGTAATCCTTTTAAGCAATGCAGTTCTATCAGTCATATCTTAAATTTCTCGTTTTCCTATCGTGTCCGATCGATTAACTTCGATAAGTCAGGTTCGTAGTGCGGATTAAAGTCCGCAATCCGGGAGCGGACTGAAGTCCGCACTACGAACCGTTTTTATTATGGTAATCCATCGGGCATGATATGACCGATCGCTAATTTCGCGGACGTTGATATTTGCTCAGTAAATCAGCAAAGTGCTTGTAATCTACAGGCTTCCTTAAATACTCCGCCGCTCCTAATTCCAAACCATGATTTGGGTCGTCCAAAAAAGTCAACATAATCACTGGAATATTAGCTAAATCCGGATCGGCTTTCAACGCCGACAGCACCGCCCAGCCGTCCATACTCGGCATCATCACGTCCAGAGTAATCGCATCCGGTAGCGACTCCTTAGCTAACTGAAGCCCTGCTTCACCGCTAGCTGACGAGAGTACCCAAAATCCTTGTTTCGACAAGCAGCGAGTGATTAAATCCCGCGAGTCTGGATCGTCGTCAATTACTAGCACAGTTGCAGCATCGGGAAGTTCCAGCGGTTGCGATCGCACTTCTTGCAGCCCTGTTTCTTCCGATGCTCGATCGCCCTCCACTTCTTGCTCGCTTTTAACCGCAGTCGGCAAGCGAATCGTAAAAGTAGAACCGCAATCAAACTCGCTATCAACCGTAATATCCCCGCCCATCATCTGGCAAAACTTCCGGCTAATTGTCAGCCCCAAACCCGTGCCGCCGTACCTGCGGGTAGTGGAATCGTCCGCTTGCGCAAAAGCTCCAAACAGCCTCGACACCTGATCCTCAGTCATGCCGATGCCCGTATCAGTGACTTGAAACACGATCGAATATTTGTCAAACTCATAGCCAATTTCCGAGAGTTCCTCGGAATTGTCCACCGGCCAAACTTCCCATTCTTCCTTCCAAACATTAATTGTAATTTTGCCTCGATCGGTAAACTTAGCAGCATTGCTCGCCAAATTCAACAACGCTTGCCGCAGCTTCGCCGAATCAGCGTATATCGTGCCAATATTGCGATCGCAATTGATAGTCAAAGTGTTGCCATTTTTCCCTACCAGCGGTTGAACTGTAGTCACAACCTGCTCCACCAACTTCAACACATCAAAACTCTCCAAGAAAAGAGTCATCTTTCCTGCTTCAATTTTAGAAATATCCAAGATGTCACTAATAATGTTCAGCAATTGCTTGCCTGCCATATTAATGCTTGCCAAATCCATCACAAACTCTTCCTCGCCGAGTTCCACAGCCTCTTCTTGCAGCAGCTCACTGTAGCCAATAATCGCATTTAGGGGCGTCCGCAACTCGTGAGTCATATTTGCCAAAAAAGTGCTTTTCGCCCGGTTAGCAGCTTCCGCAGCGTTCTTAGCGACTTCCAATTCGATCGATCGCTCCTCTAGCTGTCGTTGCCGCACCTCCAAACCATTGAGCAAACTGCTAATTTGCTGAGCCATTGTATTGAGAGTAGAAGATAGCACCCCGATCGCATCATTAGACACAATAGGCGATCGAGCCGTCAAATCCCCGCTCGCCATCAATTCCGCAGCTTGTCGCAGCAAGCCGATATTCCGAATCAGCGACGACACCGACACAAAAGCCACTATTCCCGTGATCGAACTCAAAACCAAAGCCCCCATCAGCCAGTGCTGAGTGCCGCTCGCCACAAACAGAGTTTGCTGCACCAGCACCCCCATTAATTCGTCAGGAACTCCCGCCGCCGCCGAGGCAGCTTCTATTGCCAGCAAATAGTTCTTCATCTGAACAGCACCGATCCACCCAACTCCCACCGCCATCCAAGTGATCAGTACCAAGATCATAAACAGCCCGATCAAAGAAGCCCGAGTTCCCACCGAGATCTGCCTCGGAGTAAATGCCGCCGCCCAAGGATAGCCTTTAAGAAAAGGATCTGGCGGCACCGGTGCGCCCGAATTCCAAATCTCCTCAATTTGACCGTCCGATCGCACCTTACCAATCCGCACTGTTTTCCAGATATGCTGCGTTTGGGCATCTATTTTTACCATGCCCGATGGAGCTGCAAACTCCATATTTTTAGCAGCCGCCCTAACTTTAACCACATCTGTCGAACCAGCTTTTTCTACTGCTTGCTTCCACAAATAAACGCCCAAATAAGCCGCTTCGATCGGGTCATCCGTGACACGATTTTCCCCGTATCTCGCTTTATAAGCCTTGACAAATTTCTGATTTTCCGCTGTATCCACCGTTTGAAAATAGTTCCAAACCACCAAATGTCCAGCAATATTGGACGGCCCGATCGCCCGCACTTCCTCTTCTGCTATGCTCGCCGACATCACCGGCAAATTTTCCGGTTTCAAGCCAGCTTCTCGCAACTTTTGGAAAAAAGCCACATTGCTGTCGCCGTTAAGAGTATTGAGAATCGCATCCGGTTTCACTGCTAAAATATGTGCGATCGCCTCATCCACATCCCTAGAACCCAGCGACAGATACATTTCCCCAGCCAACTCTCCTCCGAGTGCTGCCAGTTGAGCTTTCACAATCAGATTTGCCGTGCGGGGAAAGATATAATCCGAACCCAACAGAAAAATTTTCCGCTTCCCCTGAGCCAGCAAATAGTTCACCCCAGGCACAATCTGCTGATTCGGGGCCGCACCAGTATAAAAAATATTCGGAGACTGTTCTAGCCCTTCATACTGCACCGGATAAAACAGCAACCCGTTGCCCTGCTCAAAAACCGGCAGTACAGCCTTGCGACTCGCCGAAGTCCAACAGCCAAATACCACCGCCACCTGCGATTCTAAGAGCAATTGCTTAGCTTTTTGAGCAAAAGTCTGCAAATCGCTGGCTCCATCCTCTATCACCGCTGCCAAGGGGCGTCCGAGCACTCCTCCAGCAGCGTTAATTTCCTCAACGGCCAACAGCGTCGCGTCTTTAACAGAAATTTCGCTGATGGACATCGTGCCCGTCAGCGAATGCAACACGCCTATTTTTATCGGCTCACGAATTAGGCCTGCTGCTTCGAGAGGGTTACTGCTGCTTGCTCCCATAGGGTTTTAGATATTTTTTACTAATAACATAAATTTTAGTTCGATCCTGCAGGAAGTCAGCCTTGATGCTAACTCTGGTTTAGCAGATTTGTTCGGGCGATCGCCACAAAACTTGGGAATTCCCCCACCCTGTTGATTTTAACCGTCAAACTTGATCGCCTTGACCTCAGTCTGCACCAATCTGTCGCCTATTTCTCTCTTAATCTTGTACCGATGTCGAAACCGCCTCATCAAACAAACGACAAAAGTCCATAAATGCGCGATACCCCAAAAATTCTATCCCTCCCCCACACTCCCCGCACTCCCCGCACTCCCCGCGCGCGAGTCACAAAGCAATCTCGCGCACTCAAGCACTATTCTCCTTCCCCTATAGCCTTTCTCAAAAAGGTGAATATTTGAGATTTTCAATTTTTGGATTTGGAGATTGGGCGATACCTCATATGAGAACTGTAACTGCTATATAGCGGTTCTCAAAAAAGTGAGGTATGCCCTATGCCCTATGCCCTATGCCGTTCGCGTACCTGATATGAGAGATCGAAAAGCTATATCTCTCTTCCGGCCGATTCAGGTTTGCCTGATTTGTCTGACTATTAAATTAAGAAATAAAAACTAAAAACTATTCCCCAGCCCTAATCTCCCTTCAGGCAGAGGAAAGTCTTTGCGATCGCGCTTAGCATATATCTAAGGCTAACTCTTAAGTAGCCTTCTTAAAAATAAATTTTGCAAAGAGTTGGGTGAAAACTAATGAATATTGAACCAAACGCAACCACCAGGGTCAGCGACCTACAAGTCACGCTACCAAAATCCAGAGAAACATTGCTCGGCGAGGAAACTGAAAAATCCCTAGGCGAGGAGAAACAACAAAAGGCTGAAACTATGCGCGCTGTCGAACAGTTAAAAGCAGAACTGCAGCAAAAAATAGATACAGAATGTCACCATACGCCAGATTAAAACGAATGCCAATTTTTAGAGGGTGTGGGTAAGAGACTGTCTTGCCCACACCCGCTTTTTGAAGTTCGATGGAAGTCGGCCGCATTCAATATAAATTTAAAATTTAAAATTTAAAATTTTTTTGGGTTTAAAAAAATACTGTTCTGGGTGCACCAATGGCTTTACGCCGAACTTTTTGTGCGATACTACACTTCGTTCGTTGCAGCTAGTAATTTAGGTCAAAAAACGGTCAGCAGGAAAGTCCTAGTCTATCCTCGATTCAAGAATAATTTTTCCTGATTTCCTATTCCTGATTTCCTATTCCCTATTCCTGACTTCTGTTAGATTCTGTACACTCCGAATACATCAAACTTTATTCCTACAGGTAGAGTGCAACCGAACTACTTGTTCCCTATGATAATAAGTAGAAAGTGTAAAACTAGATACAGATAAGGACAAACAAATGAGCATTGAAGATAAAGCAAAGGCAACTGCAAAAAACATCGAAGGCGCGGCTCAAGAAGCCCTAGGCAATGTTACTGGCGACCCCAAGGACAAAGCTGAAGGCAAAGCGAAGCAAACAGAAGCACAAGCTCGTCACGCAGTCGAAGATGTGAAAGATGAAATCAAAAAGAAATTAGACTAATTCTAATACTAATTGAGAGGGTCGAGAAAGCTGACCCTCTCAATTATTGAAAATGTTGTCATACCGGAGGAAAAAAGGTGAGTTTATTGCAGCAGAGCGGAAAAATTATTGCGGGTCTAATGTTGGCTTTAATGCTGGCCGTTACGACTGCTTGCGCCCCCAGCGTTTCCGCCCAACAACCGACTAATGTACCTGTAGCAATTGGCGGCAGTCAGGGTTATTACGCGCAACTAGAACGCGGCAATACTGCGGCAGGTCAAGACTTTGGTCAATGGGTAACAAAGACTGCTCAAGGCTTAGTTCAAGATGCTTACGTGCGTGACAATAATAAGTTGGGAGTTGTAATTACTCCGCAAGTCCGCCCTAATGAAGTGAAAGATTTGGCGAAGTCTTTAGCTCAAGGTTTTCACCGCAATTTCCCCAACCAGGATGTAAGTGTTTTGATGTACGCTCCTGATAAAAAACTGATTTTGACTGCTAAGTACGACCAGCAATCAAATCAGATTGAATACAATTCTTGATTTGGTAAGAAAGTTTAAATGATCGCGTAGCTTTAATAGCATTTTGGAATTTAGGGCTGGCGAAATCATCGAGATTTGAAACAGAAAATTTGTGTAGATTGGGAAAGAAATACCATGAGTAGCAGCGATAATTATAAGAGTCAAATCATGAAGGATTTGGCTCAGGGAAATAAAGAAGTGATGCCGGAGACAACCGGTGAAGAGTACGATAATTTTGACGATTTTGCTCAGAGAACTTCGCCGGATCAGCGCAAAAAATTATTCGGGAGTTCTCTGAATCATGACTCGCTACCGCCGGCGCAGTTGGAACCGGAATTGCAAAAGGCGATCGCCCAAATTAAGCCAAAGGAACTCGATGATGTGGCCCGCGAATTCCTCAAGCAGTTGGACAAGAGAGGATTGAACGATCGCCAATTGGAAAAGCAGCTAGCACTTTCTACCCACCACGCCAGTCGCATGACTGCTGATGATGTTACTAAGCTGGCCTCGTTTACCTATCACAATCACCCGGATATTTTCCGAGATGTGCTCGCCCAAGAGCCGAGTTTGATGAAGTTTTTGGGGAATCCAGTAGTTGCAGGTATTTTGGGAATAGTTGCTGCTAAATGGCTCAGCAATCGTAAATAATCTCGGATTCAGAAAAGCCTAAAGGCTGATAATACGTGCAGCAAATACGTGCAGCAAATAAAAGGACGATCGCCCGGGCGATCGTCCTTTGATCTTTTATATCAGATCAGGCGTACCTGACACTCCGCAAAATTAAATGTAGGATTAAGTGTTGCCGTAAACCAGGAAAAAAGATGAACATCTCTACTATTTGGCGAAAACTCCGCAGCCAACAAGCCTTCTGCTTGGCTGCACTGCTTGCGAGTTGCCTGGTATTTATCGGTTGTTCCCCCGCCCAGTCAGCGGCTGGCAATTCAGTCGATCCCAAGTTGAAAGAGCAAGTTTTGCAGATTATCCGCGAAAACCCCCAAGCAATTTTAGATTCGGTACAAGGGTACCAGCAACAGCAGCAGCAGTCTCTCAAAGCAGCGCAGGAGTCATTTTTGCAGGAGATGAAAACAAATCCCAAATCTGCGATCGGGGATTCTCCCACCACCGGCTCAGCTTCGCAGCAGATTGTACTTTTAGAATTCTCTGACTTTCAATGTCCGTTTTGCGCCCGCGCTTACGATAATGTCAAGCAGTTTATGGCAAAACACGAGGACAAAGTTACTTTAGCCTACAAGCATTTTCCCTTGACTTCTATTCACCCTCAAGCGCTGCCAGCAGCTAAAGCAGCTTGGGCTGCTGGGCAGCAGGGCAAATTCTGGGAATATTACAGCGCTTTGTTTGAGGGGCAGAAAGAGTTAGGCGAGCCACTATACGGATCGATCGCCCAAAAGCTCAATCTCAAATTAGATAAATTCAACAGCGATCGCAACAGCCCCGCCGCCGAAGCAGCCATTCAGAAAGACGTGCAACTGGCTCAACAATTGGGTATCGAAGGCACTCCATTCTTTATTATGAATGGCAAAACTTTCTCCGGTGCTGTCGAGATTTCTGAGATGGAAAAGATTCTCGCGAGTGTCTCCAAATAACAGGGAAAGAGACACGAAAAAGTAAGTTTTTGGGTCTTTTTAACTTGTTGGTTGCAATCTCAATTCTGCGTCATTTAAGATGGGTTCCCAGGCTGGTGTCTGGGAACACTAAAAAAGCAAGTAAGTAAAAGGAAGAAGAAAGTTGGGCAGCGGATTGTGAAACGGATGTAACGGATGTAATGCCGATCGGGAAAAAGGCTTTAGTTATGCTTATTTACAATCCCGATGAAAAAACTGCTCGGTAACGGTAGCAGTCAAATTGGTATGATGCCGCCTGGGTGGGAAGTTCCGGCTTCTACAACTACATTACACGGAGGCCTATGCCATATCCCGTTCGCGTACCTAATATGAGAGATCGAAAGGCTATACATCTCTCTAATAATTATCGCTTCACAGACATCTTGCCTGTGAAGCGATAATTTTGGGAAAAGTCTATTAGTAATTCATCGGATGCGATCGAATTTTTGATTAGACAGCAGCCAACTCAGGAGTCGGGCGCTTGCTGTGGCGGATACCCTCGATCGCACTTGCGTAATCCTTCGCCTTAAACACGGCAGAACCCGCGACGATCGCATTTGCGCCCGCTTCCAGAACCTGCCAAGTATTGTTCGTCTTCAAACCGCCATCCACCTCAATCCAAGGATCGAGGCCCTTCTCGTCGCACATTTGGCGCAACTTGCGAATTTTCGGCAGCACCGCCGGGATAAAACTTTGACCGCCAAAGCCCGGATTGACGCTCATAATCAGCACCAAATCGCAAAGTTCCAGCACGTACTCGATCAACTCTAGGGGTGTCGAAGGATTCAGCACCACACCAGCCTGCTTGCCCAATTCCCGAATTTGACCGAGGGTGCGGTGCAAGTGAGGCGAAGCATTGTGCTCGGCGTGAACGGAAATAATGTCAGCACCAGCCTTAGCAAAGTCCTCGACGTACTTCTCCGGCTCCACAATCATCAAGTGGACATCGATTATCTTGGTAGTAACGGGACGAATTGCTTCGACAATCATCGGCCCGATAGTAATATTAGGAACAAAGCGACCGTCCATCACATCTACGTGAATCCAGTCAGCCCCAGCTCGATCGACAGCCTGAATCTCTTCTCCGAGACGGCTAAAATCGGCTGATAATATGGATGGAGAAATAACGATCGGTTTTTGAGATTTGGTCATGGCTAAGTCTGTGTCTCCTGTCTCCTGTGCTGTATCCAGTTTATCAAAATACGGCTCTCCGGGTCGAAAAGTTGTGAATAATAGGTAGGGGCAGGTTTAGCGAAAAAACTTGGCCTCTAACCAACAATTTTTGTGCAAAACGTGCCCTGCTCTGGGATTTTTGGTTTAGGATATAAATTTTCCGCCTAACAAATAAGTTTTGTGCAAAACTAGACCTCCTGTAAATTTTGAATGCCAACTATGAAAAATACACATCCCTTAGACAATCCTGAACTCGATCGTGCAAGTCTGTTTGTATTAATGATCCCAGTCATTGGCTTTTTTCCCGCCCTCTGGAATCTTTACCGCCGTCAGGGCAGCCCCGAACGCCAAGCCGTCAGCCGCTTGGCAATTGCCCTTGCTTTTAGTTGGCTCTTAGGACATATTCTTTTAGAAGGGGCCGCGATTTCTGCGGAATCTCCGACACTTGCCATGTTATTAATGAGTAGCCTGCTGACAACCAGCTATTTCATCGTCGCTCTGGGACTGATGGTTCGCCTCTGGAAGCGTCAACCGCTATGGTTGCCCGGAATTAGCCGCGTAGCCGAGCAAGTGGTCGGCAAACATTTATCCTAATTTAGGGTTCCTTTAAGCCCCTACTGTATTGATTAGAGTGCGTCTTCAGCTTGATACTACATATTGCTACGATCTTTTTTATTTTTGTTGTGTGTGAGGAAGCCAGTGCCAGCTCAAAAAACTCCTAATCAAGACCCTATCCAACAATCAACTGCTCAACCTCCAACCAAAAAATCGCACCAGCCGCACCGAGGCCGTTGGCTGGGTTTTGGTTTTGGTTTGGCTGGAGTAGCCATGCTCTCAGCCACCGCCGGAGCGCTGCTAGCCGTCTCTCTTTCCACAACACCGCTTCAGCAACAAAAGTTGAGCCCTGAAGAAGCGGCAGTGTTTTCTCAAGGCGACATGGCAAAGCTCAGCATGAAGATGCCGGAGCTCACTCGCCCAGTTAATATTTTAGTTTTAGGACTTAAGGTTCTGAGTTCAGACCTCGACGGCCATCCCGATAAGGAGCAGGGATACGATGTCTGGCAAAACTCTTTCAAGGGCTTAACCGATACCATGCTGTTGGTGAGGTTTGACCCTCAAAATAAAAAAATAAGTGTGCTTTCCATTCCGCGAGACACCCGTACCTATGTTGAAGGTAGGGGTACTGTGAAAATCAATGAAGCTAATTACTACGGCGGCCCGGCTTCGTCAGCGAAGTCAGTCAGCGGACTGCTGGGCGGTGTGGGAATTGACCGCTATGTCACAGTCAATATTCAAGGCATCAAAAGTTTGGTAGATGCCCTTGGTGGGATTACTATTAATGTCCCTAAAGACATGAAGTATACCGATGAAAGCCAGCATTTATATATTGATTTAAAGGCTGGCAAACAGCGTCTCAACGGCGAACAAATCGTGCATTATTTGCTTTACCGACACGACGATTTAGGCGATATCGGGCGGGTACAGCGCCAGCAATTGTTGATGCGGGCTTTTGTGGAAGAGCAAGTTAATGTTGGTTTGCTGTCTCGCTTGCCGAAGATTTTGTCGGTGATTCAGTCTCACCTTGATACGAATTTGACTATAGAAGAATTGGTGGCCTTAGCTGGTTTTGCTACTCAAACCGATCGCGCTGGCGTGCAGATGTTGATGGTTCCCGGCAAATTCAGCGATCCTAAGGACTACAAGGCAAGTTTTTGGTTGCCAGACC
The DNA here is from genome assembly GCF_036706065.1 of Microcoleus sp. A2-C3. Lineage (NCBI taxonomy): Bacteria > Bacillati > Cyanobacteriota > Cyanophyceae > Oscillatoriales > Microcoleaceae > Microcoleus > Microcoleus sp. A2-C3. The sequence continues at coordinate 61,172 of NZ_JAUBVX010000031.1, forward strand.
AAAATGCGATCGAAACTATGGTGGCAGAGCATTTTGACTACGGTCAAAATACTTGGACAATCGAGAATGCTGATTCGACTTTTCTGAAGGTGGCGATTCAAGACAGTACGGGCGATCAATCGGCTGTTGAAGATTTTGTCACGACTTTAACTCGGGCAGGCTATCGGAATGTTCAGGTTTCTAAAGCTTGGTCTGAACCGCTAGATGTAACAACAATTGTAGCTCAAGACGGCGACATTAAAGGTGCCCAAGCGATTCGCCAGTCTTTGGGTTTTGGAGAGGTGCTAGTTGAGAGTACCGGTGCTTTGCAGTCGGATGTGACAATCAGATTGGGTAAGGATTGGTTGAGTAAAAAAACTCAGTCTGGCGGGGACTTTAAGTCTTTTTAAACTGGGTTTTAAATTCATTTGTAGGGACACAGCAGTGCTGTGTCCTGTTTTTTATGAGTTCAGATGATCTGATTCCCGATCGGCTAAAAATCCCTCAATTGAGCCGTTGTCACAGCAACTTCCTTAATCTGGGAACCCCGGCGCACCTTCAGTTTCAGAATTTGACCAATTTTGCTGTTTTCCACCAAATTTTGCAACTGTTCAGGCTGAGTCACTTTATCGCCCTCAATTTGAACGATGACATCCCCCTTGCGAACCCCCGCTTTCTCAGCAGGCGTATTGGGCACAACTCGCATCACCAACACACCTGTAACTTCCGGGACAATCACAGGAGCATTGGGGTCAGCATTATTCTCTTTGGCCATTTCTGGAGTCAAAGCAATCATCTGAATCCCCAAAAACGGATGGCTGACTTGTTCTCCCTTGGCTAATTGCGCGTAGATGGCCTTGGCTTTGTCGATCGGAATTGCAAACCCAATACCCATTGCATCGGCTCGAATCGCCGTGTTGATACCAATCACTTCTCCTCTGCTGTTTAGCAGTGGGCCGCCGGAATTACCAGGATTGATGGCCGCGTCGGTTTGAATGAAATCGAGCCGCTTGTCGGGAATGCCGACGGCTGCGCTGGAGCGTTTGAGGGTGCTGATAATGCCTAAGGTGACGGTGTTGTCAAATCCCAGGGGGTTGCCCACGGCGATCGCCCAATCACCCACTTTCACCGCATCAGAATCTCCCAGTGTTGCCACGGGTAAGTTTGCTTGTTTAGTATTAATTTTGACAACAGCCAAATCTGTTATTTCGTCAGTACCTTGGACTTCTCCTGGAAATGTCCGGCCGTCGTTTAAGGTGACAGTTACTCGATCGGCTTTGTCAACTACGTGAGCATTGGTTAACACAATCCCACTTTTGTCAATAATGAAGCCGGAACCTTGACCGCGTAAGCGTTCTTCTCTGGGAGTTTTGTTGCGCGGATCTTCTTCCAAAAATCTACGGAAGAATGGGTCTTCCATTAACGGGTTGAGGTTGCGGCTGACAGTGCGCTCGGTATCAATGCGGACAACTGCCGGCCCGACTCGATCGACTGCCGCCGTCACAAAACTGCCGGTATCTGCCGCCACCTGCGCTGGGAGTACGGCTGTTTGAGGCTGTTCCCGCAAGTTGGGCGGATTTTTGCCGTCAACGGCCCAAGCGGGTGCAGCATCGATGAAGAGAGCACTCAGGGCGATCGTCATTCCTAAAATTAGGGCGAACCAGCGAGCACCGATTCGGGGTGCGGGGTCAAAAAACTTAAATAGTCGCATAGCGTCAATCTTTGTTAGTCTGGGTTATTCTGGTAAAGGTGTGCGATCGAGCGGACTCAATAATCTGCCGCTATGAAAATCCTAAATATATTTAGACAGCTACAATACACGAGTCTGGAGCCAGCACAAACTCAACATATTCTCAATTCTAACTTGAACAATTTCCCTAGTAATACCAGTTTAAAAAAAAATGCAACTCTAGTCCCGCACTCCCAACCATTAAAAAGCACTCATTCCCAATTCTTTAATCTAAAATGGCATAACCCCGATGATTGTATCTGATACTTCTACTGACAAATCCTTGCCCTCAAATTCCCACCACCATCACGGCGATCAATCAGTCCACCCTCACCATCACGATGAAGAATCCATGCGGCGGCTAGTTAATCGGTTATCTCGGATTGAGGGACACGTCCGTGGGATTAAAACAATGGTGCAAGAAAACCGTCCCTGTCCCGAAGTTCTCGTGCAAGTTGCTGCGGTTCGAGGCGCGCTCGATCGTGTAGCGAGAATCATTCTTGACGAACATTTAACGCAGTGCATTGCCAGAGCAGCAAAAGAAGGCAATATCGATACGGAAATAGAAGAGTTGAAAGCTGCTTTGGATCGGTTTTTGCCTTAGTCGATGCCATTTTTTTACATATACCAGCCCCGCCAGATGGTTAGGAAGTTCTGGCGATAGATCGCTTTCCTCATGCAATTAATTGCAACGAAATGTCTCACGCGACGATAACTAAAGGCTGTCTTATTCCTGCTTTTTAACTTGAGCGACTTGTCGTAGCCGAAGGCGAAACGAGCCTTCTTCTTCACTTATTCCTTCTGACTGATGACTGCTGACTTCTTCTATAACAAAACCTGCAAATTAGACAAAACTTGCAAGTTATTAGTTATGGCTCATGGTTTAAGAATCTTTCACAAACGTGGGAAAAGTATCAATTTTTTTCCCCCTCGCCCCAATTGGCCCAACAGATAATTTATACTATCCGCAGTTTATGAGAGCGAGCTTAGTTCAAAAAGAATTACCGAGTTTTTAGTGACAACGGAAATCATTAACAGTTTCAAAGTCTGAGTATCAATAATTAGACGGTGATTAACCAGACTTCGGATGAACTGTTTAACTGTCTAGACTTTCGTCAGCTTGCCTTTTAACTGGTATCTGACTGTTGCGTAAACGGCTTTATAGGAAGCCTCTATGCTATATTCCTGCTGCAACCACTCTTGAATTTCTCCATAGCTTTTAAAGCCTTTCTGGGGGTCGCTGAGGCGCATTGCCAAACTAGCACGGGCCAGAGGAGGAATTGCGGGCTTGCGGCCACCGCTGTGCTTTGTTTCCAGGAGTCCTTCGAGTCCGTCAGAGCGGTACTTTCTCAGCCACCGCTGCACAGTAATGCGGTTTACGCCGATCGTCATTGCCAATTCTTTAACTGTCTTAACGTGACAAATTTTGAACAGGTAAAGTGCTTGAATCTTTTGAAAGCCACTTGCCGTTTTTTGTTCGGTTAACAGGTTTTTTAGTTCTTCTGTGGTCTCTGTGATGCTAAGTTTACATACTCCAGCCATATCAATTACCTCACGGGGATTCGTAATCTACAATTGTTTTTTTGACTAGGGAGAAAAATCCGCTTTCCTCCTAAATGCTCGCCTTTTGTTTGCTAATAAAGCCAGACAAAAGCTATCTAAATTAAACTTTTTCAGTCCTGGATTTACTAAGAGGCTCAGAAGCCTTTTTTTTAAACCGGGAGCAAGGGCTGCAATGCGTCTTTTGATAAAAAACAGTTTCTGAGTCAGTTTGGTATTTGATGACACAAGCGTCATTGCTAATACTGATATCAGTTAACCGCTCGAATGCAACATTAGCTGCAATAGTTGACTGTTAAGGAATATTATTTATTCTCTTTTTTCTAAATATATATCATGATTTTTCTAGTGTTTATTTGTGATTTATGCGAAAGTATTGGCGATTTTTTTTCCTTGGCAGCTAGGATGCAGCCTTGGTCTGTAAAGGAGCCGGTAGCACTTTTATGCACAGATTTTCCTACTCCCAGAAGTGTATTTCTGGCTTTCCCTTTGTGAGAAATCCTGAGATATCAGCACTCTGATGGGCTGGATTGGGTCGCGCCGAGTGACGGTGCAACCAACTTTCCTGCTGCGGGCAGGTCTCTGTGAAACTACCGACTTGATCGCCTGTTGAGTTAAACACGCCGACTGTGGAATTGTCAAATTTTCAACATTACAGTACCACTATCGGCTATTTTTCCCTGTCTGGCGTGATCGAAACGGTTGTTCCTATGTGATGCTACTAACAAAAATTAGTGATTCTTGTCACACCAATACTCAGTAAACTCAACTAGCAACAAAAAGTTATGACCTCGATCGCACTTTCCAGCGAGAATTCTTTGATTGAGTCACGAAGTACGATGACATTGTTGTGAAAAAATTTTAATTTTATTTTTTAATGCAATAAAAAATTCTGTTTGATCTTTCACCTTGCCCAAACGGTCTAGGGAAGTCTGGCGCTGTAAATATTTCAGCATCTCAAGTCTAAAATCGCAGAACATCCGGTGCAACCAGCTTGCTGAGAGTATTCTGCATTTAAAAGGTGTAGAGAATCCATAATGAACGTTGACGAACTGCTCAAGCTATACGCCATAGGAGAAAGAAATTTTAGTGGGGTCTACCTGCACTCCGTGTACCTCTACGAAGCAGAATTGATTGGAGCCAATCTGTATGAAGCCGACTTGATTGGCTCCAATCTCAGCAAAGCCAAACTCAGCAGAGTCAACTTTGGCAAAGCCAATTTGTGCAAAATCAATTTGAGCAGAGCAGATTTAGCGGGAGCCGACCTCACTGAAGCACTGTTAGCTGAAGCTAACCTGTATCGAGCTGAGTTGATGGGAGCAAATCTTAGCAAAGCAGACTTGAGCGGAGCTTCCTTGATCCAAGCAACTTTAATTGGAGCAAATATATCTCGGGCAACACTCAGCCACGCAGACTTGCACGGAGTAAATCTTTACGGAGTAAACTTGCGCAGGGCGGTGCTCACAGAAGCAGATTTAATTGGGGCAAATTTAACCAAAGTAGACCTCAGCGGAGCCGACTTAATGGGAGCGAGCCTAATTAGGGCAGACTTGACTGAAGCGATTTTAAGTGCGTCAGACTTAAGCGGGGCAAATCTGTTGGGAGCAAATCTTACAAAAGTCAACTTGAGCGGAGTATATCTTAAGGGTGCGACGATGCCAGACGGCACGATTCACGATTAATTTATCTGTTAAATCTTATGGTTGGCGAGAAGCACGGCTAAGGGTAACATTTTTTTGTTACCCTAATTTATTGGTAGCGAAATGTTTGTTTGAGACTCAGGTGAAGCTCTGAACTTTAATGTATGATGTCTGTGATAGATAGCTGAGAATCTGGCAATATTTAGCAATATCTACGATCTGGATTTTCAATTGCTGCGATCGAAGCTATTTTAGATTTATTATTTCGGATTTTGGATGCTTAAGATGAAACTAAGAATCCTGGCTGCTGCAACGCTGCTGAGCGCGATCGCCCCTTTAGCCCCTGCACAGGCCGAGAACATTCAACACACGCAACAATTACTAGCCACCCGACAGTGCCCCAATTGCGACCTCAGCAGCGCTGGTCTGGTTTTAGCCAACTTAACAGGAGCCAATCTCAAAGGTGCTGATTTGAGATTGGCTAACCTCAGCCGAGCTAACCTTACCGGAGCTGATCTTAGCGGAGCCAACCTCAGTGGCACCAGTTTGTTTGGCGTCAACTTGACGGGAGCAAACCTGACGGGGGCAAACCTCAGCGGTGCTGACTTGAGAAGTGCCTATCTTAGCGACGCCAATTTGCTCAACGCCAATTTAACTAACGCCCAACTGCTGGGAGCTAGAGGAATGCCAACTAATATTGGCACCGCTGAAGACTTTTACCGATTGGGAGTGCTGGAAGCTCAAGCGGGAAACTACAGAAACGCGATTGATTATTACAATCAAGCCCTAAATCTGAAATCGGATGTAGCTGCCGTTTATTTTGCGCGCAGTATGTCTCGCGCTGACTTGGGAGACTTCGCCGGCGCGAGTCAAGATGCTGCTAGAGCAAACCAACTCTTTGCCACTCAAGGAAATCCTCAAGGTCAAGAATTGTCAAAGCAGTTAGCCGAAGCCATTGTGGCGCGCCAAAAGCCAACGGAACCACGTACTGGGGGCAACGGCAACTTGATGAGTCTTCTGGGATCGCTCGGTTCGGTGCTGGTGAAGATACTTTTGCCCTAAGAACAGTTAGCTAATTCAGCGGAATCTCGATCGAGAATTCAGTACCCAGACCTGGTACAGAAACACACTTGAGTACCCCTTGGTGTTTGTCAACTACAATTTGATAACTGATCGACAGTCCTAAACCCGTTCCTAGACCGACGGGTTTAGTAGTAAAAAACGGATCAAATATTTGAGAAATCAACTCTTTGGGGATGCCGTGACCGTTTTCGGCAACGCAAATTCTTACAGTTTTTGCATCGATTAATTCGGTGCGATCGAGCGCGTACTGCATCAGCCTGATTTTTTGACTAAGCCGAGCTTTACTATTAACCGGCCCCGCGCTGGTTAGAGACGACGGTGCATCGCCTCTAACCAGCGCTCAATCAAAATTTGCGATCGCGCCAGTTTAATCTTTGCTTTCAACAGACTAACTTAACCAAATGATAATTATTATTATAATATTCTCATAAATTTCTGGAAATCTTAAAATCTCACGATCATAATTATTGATTATTAGGATAACTTGACATTTATTTGGATAACTTCATACAATGAAATTTAGCGAAAAATTTTGAGTTTTGATCAGCCTGCCCGGTGCTGAAAAATTTCGCTACGTACGCTCATCAGAATTTTACCCAAATGATTTTGGCCGGTGCCATCGCCGCCGCACCCCCAGTAGTAATCCGTTGGCGAATCCTCTACAATCACTCGATCCCCTGTGCCGAGGAGAATAGCTTGAATGTCTGCATGAGCGAGAAACTTAGTTAAAATTGCTTCGCGCATAATTGGGATTTTCACCGCTTCCCAATCATGGCGCATCCGGTGGTTCGGATCGCGACCTAATTGGGCGGCTTCTTGAGGAGTTGGTACGGATCGAATTGCCACCACTAATCTTTCATCAGCGCTACCGACAAATTTTTGGGCTTGATAGTAATGTTCCACAGTCAACCAATCTTCACCATGCAGGCAAATGTCGTGGGGTGAAAAATTGGAAAAGCAGCCGTAAGGCTCCTCTACTTTATAAAAATAAATTATCATAGCAGAAGGAAGAAGAAAGTTCGGCAACGGATTTTTTAACGGATGTAACGGATTTCAGGAAGAGGGAAGTTCGGCTTCCGCCGTACAAGATATAACGGATTTCAGTGCACTGCACATCGGTTGGCCTTGTCGCCTACCGAAGAACATCGGTTGACTGGCGTTTTAGCGTCTTGATTTGAAACCCAAATTTGCCAAAGTCATTTTTCTTGCTTGAAGTTTGACAAATCCCAACTTGAAATAGCAATTTGATGCTTTTTATCTGGATTGTATCTGCTTTTTATTTGCGGTTTGCCGACTCTATCAAAGATTTACAAGAAGTATCAAGTCAACTGGTGCGCATTGCACTATAAACTCTTTCGTTTGTATAGGCGCGGTTTCAACCGTAGGTCTGATCTTCAATATAACGATCGAGAATTGGGAATGAGGAATGGAGAATCAGGAATTGGGATTTAAGAATATTTCCTTTTCCTTGTTCCTGCTAAAATTCCTGCATTTTCCCCATGCCCAATTTCCCATTCACTAAACTTTCGTGATATCTCTCTCTTTGCCTGCCAGAACTTCTTCTATTTTGGCGATGTACTTATCCGTCAGTTTTTGAATTTTATCTTGCAAGTCTCGCGATTCATCTTTAGAGATATCGCTGCTTTTTTCTTGCTTGCGAATCGAGTCAACGGCATCGCGGCGGATATTGCGAATTGCGACTTTACCTTCTTCGGCAAACTTGGCGGCCATTTTGACAAATTCTTGGCGTCTCTCGCTTGTCAGCGGCGGAATGTTCAACCTAATAACTGAACCGTCGTTGTTAGGTACGAGTCCTACATCTGACAGGGAAATTGCTTTTTCGATCGAGGTAAGGGCTGTGCGATCGAACGGTTGAATGTTGATCGTGGTTGCATCCGGGGTGCCGATGTTGGCAAGGGATTTGATCGGAGTTGGAGATCCGTAGTAATCTACCATGACTCGATCGAGCAGGGAAGCGTTGGCGCGTCCCGTCCGAATAGTATTAAAAGACCGTTGAGTAGCCTCAACAGCCTTTTGCATATGATCTTCTGATTCAGCTAACTTCACAAAATCCTCCGACAAGGGTTCCAATAGATTCTCCCATTACTGCTCGGTAGATGTTTCCCGATACCGAGAGGTCAAATACCATAATAGGAATATTATTTTCTTTGCACAGGGCGATCGCGGTACTATCCATCACCCGCAAGTCTTGGTTCAAGACGTGGGCGTAGGTGAGGGTTTGATACCTGCGCGCGTTGGGGTTGATATGGGGGTCGGAATCGTAGACCCCATCTACCTTAGTAGCTTTAAAAATCACCTCTGCATCAATTTCAGCCGCCCGCAATGCGGCTGTAGTATCAGTAGTAAAAAAAGGATTGCCAGAACCGGCACCAAAAATCACTACCCGTTTTTTTTCGAGGTGGCGAATTGCCCGCCGTCGAATGTAGGGTTCAGCTATTTCTTGCATGGCGATCGCCGATTGCACCCTTGTGGGCACTCCTGCTTGTTCCAGAGCATCCTGCAAAGTGATAGCATTCATCACTGTAGCAATCATGCCCACATAGTCGGCTGTTGCCCGATCCATGCCTGCCGAAGCAGCTTTCACGCCACGAAAAATGTTGCCGCCGCCGACAACGATCGCGATTTGAATGCCTTCGGACACGACTTTAGCCACTTCCTGGGCGATCGACCCAACGACTACCGGATCGATACCGTAGCCCAAGCTACCCATCAGCGCTTCACCGCTGAGCTTCAGCAAAACCCGCTGATAAACCATCCCCATGCCGCCACTATTTTTTCTTTTTGTCTCCACAACAAGATAGCAGCACGGGTGCATTTTGAACATCAATTGCCACGAACAGGCTTTTGCGCTTGTTCCAGAACACCTTGGAATGTTGACTGTTGACTGTTGACTGTTGACTGTTGACTAAGGCAAAAAAGGGTTTCTCCTAAAAATCCTGGCACTCTCCGAGAGATATTTACGCAGAAACCGTGTTTTTTGCCCCGCTTGCGTCTATGACTGTCTTAGTTCAATCCTTGGGAACGAAATCAAGAGAAGCAGAATTCATGCAGTAACGCTGGCCCGTGGGTTTTGGCCCATCGTTGAATACGTGACCGAGATGAGCGTCACAAACGGCACACAGTACCTCCGTGCGGCGCATGAACAAGGCGTTATCCGACTCATTCCTGACATTTTCTTCTTTTATGGGAGCGTAGAAACTCGGCCAACCGGTACCGGAATCGTATTTTGTTTCCGATTCAAATAGCTCTGTACCGCAGCAAATGCACTTATAGAGTCCGGGCTTTTTGTTGTCGTGATATTCGCCGCTAAAAGCTCTTTCTGTTCCCTTTTTTCGGGTGACTTTGAACTGTTCTGGCGTTAGTTGCTGTTGCCATTCGGCATCGGTTTTTTTAACTTTGTCTGTCATGGTTTAATCTTTGGTGTAGATGAAATTAGTTGAAGAAAACACGGCGGTTGAAACCGCGTCTATACAGACAAAACCCGCCTCCGCGGGTTGAAGAGCGGGTGGTTGAAATTATTTCTTCAGTCCGCGGAGGCGGACATCGTTTGTATAGGAGCGGTTTCAACCGCCGTCCGACAATCTTTGTTTGTATAGATGGGGTTTCAAACCCTACGTCGGATCTGGTTGACTCATGCCTCCATTAATATTAACCTAATTGGCTCCAAATGAACATACCAGGGAAAAGGATTGTCCTTGATAGCCCGCCACTTTTCTTTGAAAACTTCAGCTTGCAAGTGATAATCTTGGGAATTATTGGGAGGCGAGTGCAATTTGAGATATAATGTCACCCGGTGAGGAGTTTCCACCGTTGAGGCGATCCAACAAGCAAATGTATTTTCGCGATCGCACCGGTTAACAAAACTGATTTGATGAGCTCGAATTCCGACAGAAACCAAAGATTTGGGGATTGGTTCGACGACAGTTAGATTGCAGCCCCAGTCGATCGCCTCTACGACAGTTTCAGCAACCGGTTTAGCTGCACAGAAGTTCTTACAGCCAGTCAACTGGGCGACGGTGAAGTTGCGCGGGCGATCGAAAATGTTCTGTTTGGTATCAAAGGCGATCGCCCTTCCCTCAGCCAACACCAACAGATTTTTGCACACCCGGTAAACTTCCTCTAAATTGTGACTGACAAACAAAGTAATTCCCCGATAATTAGCCAGAACCTGCATTAACTCCCGTTCCAGTTGACTCCGCAAGTGCGTGTCCAAAGCCGAAAACGGTTCGTCTAACAGCAGTAAATCGGGAGAAGGGGCGATCGCCCTCGCCAATGCCACCCGCTGCTGCTGGCCCCCAGAAAGTTCGTGAGGATAGCGGTTTTCCATTCCCAACATTTGCACCGAAACAAGCTGTTCTTTGACCCGAATTTTTTGCTCGCTTTTAGATAAATGCTGCAAACCAAAAGCAATATTTTGAGCCACATTCAAGTGAGGAAACAAAGCATAGTTTTGAAACAAAAAACCAATACGGCGGTCTTTAGAAGGTAAATTAATGCCCTCTGCCGAGTCAAATAAAACCTTACCGTTAACTGTAATTTTACCGCTGCTGGGAGTTTCCAAACCCGCGATGCAGCGCAGAGTCATGCTTTTGCCGGAACCCGACGCGCCCAAAATTCCCAGCACTTCCGGGCCGATATCAAAACCGACCTCCAAGGCAAAGCCAGAAAGAGGTTTAAAAATATTTAAAAATAGTCCGCCTTCTAGTTGTTTATTTGGGGATTTTATGGTAATATTTGAAGAAAATTTAGCGAAATTAGATTGCCGTTGATAGTTAGGATTTGGCTTGGAAGAAATCCTTGGTAAATAAGTCCAGTAATTAACCAAAGTCAGCACACTCAAAGCAAGACTGAGAATAATCACAACCCAAATAGCAGCTTGCCTCATATCCCCAGCTTCCACAGCAAAATAAATTGCCATCGGGATAGTTTGAGTTTGTCCGGGAATATTCCCAGCTAACATCAGCGTCGCGCCGAATTCACCCAAAGCGCGGGCAAATGCGAGAATAGTTCCTGCTATAATTCCCGGCCACGCTAGCGGCAACATAATCCGCCAAAAAACCGTCCCTTCCGAAGCGCCCAAAGTGCGGGCTGCATTGAGAAGATTGGTATCAATTTGCTCAAAAGCCCCCAAAGCAGTTTTGTACATCAGGGGAAATGATACGACTGTGGCAGTAATTACGGCGGCTTGCCAAGTAAAAATTATAGTTAAATCAAATTTTAGGAGAAATTGACCGATCGCGCCATTTCTACCAAACAGCAGCAGCAGCAAAAATCCGACTACCGTGGGCGGCAAAACCAAAGGAGAGATGAAAATGCCTTCAATCAAGGCTTTACCTGGGATGCGAGTTGAAAGCATCCACCGGGCGGCAGCTATTCCCAGAAAGAAGGTAAAGAATGTGGCGATGGCTGATGATTTTAGGGATATCCATAATGGAGATATGTCAAATTCCATATTTTGGATGAACTATCGCAGTTTTGGATGATTTTTTTGAACCGCAGAGGGCGCAGAGAACACAGAGGAAGAGAAGGAAGAGAAGAAAGTTTTTTGAATTGCTACAAGTTTTACGAATAATTAACGAGCTGTACCGAATCCGTATTTCTGAAATACTATTTTAGCCCGATCGCCCGCCAAAAACTCAACAAAGGCTTTGGCTGCGGCGGGATTGCGGCTGTTTTTGATAACTGCTAGCGGATAAACAATGGGCGAGTGCAAGTTTTCGGCAGCCGTTAGTCGCAGAGTTACCTTGTCCGATGATTTGGCATCTGTGGTGTAGACTATACCGGCGTCAACGTTACCGCTTTCGACAAATGTCAGGACTTGGCGGACGTTATTTCCCAGCACTAATTTTGGTTGCAGTTGCGACCATAATCCCAGCTTAGTTAGCATTTCTTGGGCGTATTGTCCTGCCGGTACGCTTTTCGGTTCGCCGATCGCAATTTTCTTGATTTTTGCCTCTGTCAACTGTTTAAAATCGCTCAAAGCAGCGCCATTTTTAGGAACAATCAAAACTAGGCGATTTGTCAGCAAATTGCGGCGCGTCTCATTCAGCAGCAAATTAGCTTTCTGCAAACCATCCATTTGTTTAGTAGCGGCGCTGAAAAATACATCTACCGGAGCTCCTTGCTGAATTTGCTGCTCTAGTGCGCCGGAAGCACCAAAATTATAACTAATAGTAGTATTGGGATTGCTGCTTTGATATACTGTTTTGATTTCTGTTAAGGCTGGTGAGAGACTGATGGCTGCGGATACAGTTAAAGACGTGCGCTGCTGTGCTGTGGCTGGGGAAACATTCTGAAATAAGTTCCAACTAATCAGCAGTACCAGCGTCGCGACGGCTGCGATAATCAAGTTGAGAATGCGTTTTCTTTTTAGGTTCATGGGAAATAGAAGTTTATGGGAAATAGAAAACCGGGCGGTTGAAACCGCGTCTATACAGACGAAACCCGGATGGTGCGCGGGTTGAAGAGCAAGCGGTTAAAATACATTATCTTCTTCAGTCCGCGGAGGCGGACATTGTTTGTGTAGACGCGGTTTCAACCGCCGTCTTATCTCCCTATTCTCGCCATTTAACAGAACAACCGATCGCCTCTGTAGTAGAAGGTTCTACTGGTTCGTCTTTGAGCAATTGGTCGATCGCACTTCGCAGATAAGAAATCTGCACCCCTGCTGCATCGTCCGCGTTATCGTCAATTAAACCTTTATAGCGCAATCTGCCATCTTGGTCTAACAAAAAAACCTCCGGCGTTTTAGAAGCCCCAAAACTTTCAGCCACATCTTGAGCAACATCTCGAATGTACGGGAAGTTGAGTTGATTGTTGGCTGCAAAAGTTTTCATATTCTCAAAACTCTCATCGGGATGCTGATTGGCATCATTAGCATTAATCCCGATTAACGTAACATTTCGATCTTGAAAATCTGCTTGAAGTTGTTTCAGGCGATCGAGATACAACTGCACAGAATGAGACTGATTACACATAAATATCACCGCTATCGCCCGATATTTTTCTAAATATCGAGATAAATGGTGAACTTCGTCGTCAACTCCCGGTAGTTCAAAATCGGGAGCGTAGCTGTTAATGGGAGTACCAGTTGTTTCGATTAGTAAATTCATTTTTTCAGGAGGTGAGGAGCAGTATTTGCCAGCATGAAAGATGAAAGTCTCAGGGCGAATAAAATAGGCTGTTTTTGGGCTTTGCTTTAATTCTAGCCTTGCCAACAGCCTATTTTTGCAAGTAAGCGATTTATTCCTCGTCTTGCTTTAGCCAACCTTTCGCTAGAGCTTGATATCCAATCATTTTGTATGTTAATTTGGCTGCGGTAAATTCTGAGACGACAGAATCTACAAGAGGTGCTAATTCCATAATGTCACAGCCGATTACTTCGTGGGACTCGAAGACGCGGCGCAAAAATCCCGTGAGAGAATACCAATTTAACCCGCCTGGTTCTGGTGTGCCAACCCCTGGTATTAATGTTGGATCGATGCCGTCTAGGTCGATCGTCAAAAATACTCGTTTGGTTGTTATGCTGGCAATGGCGCGATCGGCCCAATCCGGTTCATTAGCAATTTCCCGAGCTCGAATCACGTTTAGCTGTTTTGCTTTAATCAAGTCGGCTTCTTCCTTGCAAATAGCGCGAATCCCGATTTGCAGTGTCGGTAAGCCCATATCAACAACCCGCCGCATCACACAGGCGTGGTTGTGGATCGAGCCTTCGTATTCGTGGCGCAAGTCGCCGTGGGCGTCGATTTGCACGACTGTAAACGGTTCATCCGGGTAGCCTTGGCGGTAGCCTTCGACAATGCCGGCGGTGATGCTGTGCTCGCCTCCGAGGGAAATTACAAATTTATTTTCGGTAATTAGCTGGTGTACGGTTTGTTGCGTGACTTCCAGCATTTCTAGGGATGATACTGGTTGCTGGTTGCGGGTATCGGCGATCGGCATTGCGGTATAAATGCCAACATCGTAGCAAACTTCGGAATCTAGTTCTTCGTCGTAGCACTCCAGTTGGTGTGAAGCTTCTAGCAGTTTGGCGGGCCCGTTTTCGCAGCCTCGGCGGTAGGTGGTGGTTGCTTCGTAGGGAATTGGCAAGATTACTACTTTGGCTGTGTCGTAGTCGGGTACAATTTCTGATCCCAGAAACGGTACGACAGCAGTGGAAATGATCGGTGGCATAGGGGAAATTTCAATAAAGCAAAAAATTCAGCATCTTTAATGGTGGCATAGTATCGGCTCGTAGTGCAAAGGAAGAAGAAAGAGGATTTAACCGCAGAGAGCGCTGAGGGCGCAGAGAGGGAGAAGGGAATAAGGAAGGTTTGGGATTTATGTCCTAGCGGTTGCCTCGAATTGCGATACGGTTTGTAGTAAGGACTTCAGTCCTTCTTACTCTTAAATTTTCACTTTTATGACATCTTCTACTCCCGCTATGTCAACACTTGCAGCACCTCAAACCTGGATGTGGAAAGGCTTTCCGATTTGTTACCAGGCTGCGGGAACTGAGGGCCCTGCGGTGGTGTTTGTCCACGGTTTTGGCGCGTCTTGGGGCCACTGGCGCAAGAATTTGCCTGTTTTGGCTGCTAGTTGTCGCTGTTACGCGATCGATCTTATCGGTTTTGGCGGTTCTGCTAAGCCCGCGCCTAAGCTTGAGATTGACTATACTTTTGAAACTTGGGGAGAGTTAATTGCTGATTTTTGTCGGGAAGTTGCGGGCGGACCGGCTTTTTTGGTGGGAAATTCGATCGGCTGTGTAGCAATTATGCAAGCGGCTGTGGATTTTCCCGACATTGCTTCTGGTGTAATTTTACTCAATTGTTCCCTGCGCTTGCTGCACGATCGCAAGCGCGCCGAATTGCCTTGGTATCGCAGTTTTGGAGCGCCCATAGCACAAAAAGTTTTAAATGTCAAGTGGATAAGTCAATTATTTTTTAAACAATTAGCCACGCCGAATACAGTCAAAAAAGTGCTTTTGCAAGCCTATCACCAGCCGGAAGCTGTCACCGACGAACTTGTAGAAATTTTGTTAAAACCAGCGCGAGACAGTGGCGCTGTGGATGTATTTGTGGCATTTATCAGCTATTCTCAAGGCCCGTTACCGGAGGATTTGTTACCGCGTTTGAAGTGTCCTGCTTTGATTGTGTGGGGCGCAAATGACCCTTGGGAGCCGATCGCCCTGGGGCAAGAATTGGCAAAATTTCCGGCTGTAGAAAAGTTTATTACGCTGGAGGGAGTGGGCCATTGTCCCCATGATGAAGCGCCGGAATTGGTCAATCCTATTTTACTCGATTGGATTGCAGACAAGACGAAATAAACAAAGACGGCGGTTGAAACCGCATCTACATAAACGAATACGGCGGTTGAAAGAGACTGTTGGCGAATTAAAAAAGGGTGAAACCAAACATCCCGTAATCCTGGCAAGAGAACTATGATAAGGCAGA